>CAMBSA010000039.1 GCA_945869935.1 Bordetella parapertussis
TGCGCTCGCGGGGTATCTGGATTGCTTCGCTGCGCTCGCGGGGTATCTGGATTGCTTCGCTGCGCTCGCGGGGTATCTGGATTGCTTCGCTGCGCTCGCGGGGTATCTGGATTGCTTCGCTGCGCTCGCAATGACGGTGTTCAAGCCTCACGAAAACGCTCAGGCCCGCGGCGGATTGTCCCTGCGATAGATCTCAAGCAATTCGCGGAAGAAATCCGGGATCGGCACCGAGCGGCGCTCCTTGTCGCCCGGCAGGATGATCGGCGTCACCTTCGAGCGGAACACGTTCTCGCCTTCGAGCGACCAGCCTTCGAGCGCCATGTCGTAGGTGCGGGTGCGAAGCTCGAGGATGTGCACCCGTATGTCGACCTGGTCGTCCGGGTACAGACCGCGGTTGAACTCGAAGGACATTGCCTTGATCGGCGTGTCGAAGCCGTGCTCCACCCGCTTGAGATAGGGTGGGCCGCCGAGCAGCCATGCGTTGAACGCCTCGACGCCCTCGAGGACGTAGTCCACGAATCGCGGCGTGTAGACCACGCCCGCCGCGTCGGTGTCGCCCCACTTCACCCGTCGTCGCACTGTGAAGGGACGTTCCGAGACCACCGTGTCGGTGAGGTAGTGGAAGGGTTTCGATTCGCTCAAGACGCACCCGCGCGGGCCGCCGCATGGCGCCGCATGAAATCCGGCGATTCGCGCGCGAGACGCTCGCCTGTCATGACGCCGGTGCGAAGCATGTAGTCGTGCACGAAGTCGTAGGGCGCGAGTTTCATCTTCTGCGCCATCGCCTCGTACCAGGCGATGCTCTTCTCGGCCGCGGTGTTCAGCCGGTCGCGCACCGGCTTGCGCTCGCGCTCGTAGCGATCGAACACCGCAGTGATGTCGCTCTCGGCGGAAAACGCACGCCACAGTGCGATCGAATCCTCCATCGCGAGCCTTGTACCCGACCCGATCGAGGGATGCGCGGTGCGCAACGCATCGCCGATCAGCACGATGCTGCCATGGTGCCAGCGCTCGTTCTTGACCAGGCGCCAGCGCTTCCATGCGGATTTGTTGCTGATCAGCGGCCGGCCGCCTAGCGTATCGGCGAAGATCGCCTCGGTATGGCGGCGGCGCGCCTCCTCGTCCATCGCCTCCATGCCGCTCGCCTCCCAGGTCTGTGCATCCGTTTCCGCGACGAAGGTGCTCATCGATGGGGTGTAGCGATAATGATGCGCGCAGTACACGCCGTGCGCGGTGGACTTGAACGTGAGCGTGTGTGCGTCGTAGGGCTTTTCCACGCCGTACCAGGCGAAATGATTCAGCAGGTCGGTCGCAACCGTTCCGAACGCATCGGCATGGCGATCGCGGATCATCGAGCTCGCGCCGTCGGCCGCCACCACCACATCGTTCGCGGCGAGTTCCGCATCGTCCTGCACCCGCCGGTCGAATTCGAGTTCAACGCCCGCCTCGAGGCACAGGGCCTGGAATTCCTGCAGCAGCGCGAGCCGGCGTATCCCCGAAAATGTGCTGCCGTCGATCACCACCCGCTCACCCCGGTGCTCGATATGCTGCACGCTCCAGATCTGCATGCTCGCGGTGAGCCGCTCGATCGCGGCGGGGTCGCCCTCGGCGATGAAACCCAGCGCCCTGCCCGACAGCACGACGCCGAACCCGAAGGTCGCGTCCTTCGGGTTCTGCTCGATGACGCGCACCGTGTACGACGGCCAGGTGCGCTTCATCAGGTAGGCGAAATACAGGCCGGCGGGACCGGCCCCGAGTACCGCAATTTTCATCGCAAGCCTTTGTTCATGAAGTAACAGCGCCGGTGATCCATGGAGTATTCCCGATCCGGCTCTATGCAGGCTTCCCGCGTTCTTCCTCGAGCTTGTGCGCAATGCTCTTGCGCAGCTCCAGCTTGTCCAGCTTGCCGACGCGCGTCACCGGAAACGCGGTCATCGGCTCGACCCGCTCGGGCAGCTTGAATTTGGCCAGGCCCTGCGCGATCAGGAAATCGCCGAGCGTTTTCAGCTCGGGCACCGCGGCCCCCGGTCTCGCGATCACATAGGCACAGGCACGCTCGAGGTACACCGGATCGGGCATCGGCACGATCGCCACATCCGACACGTCCGGATGCAGGCGGATCAGGTTTTCCACCTCGAAGGTGCCGTACTTCTCGCCGCCCCGATTGATGTTGTCCTTGGTGCGGCCTTCGAACGAATAGCAGCGCACGCCCTCGATGGTGTGGGCGATCGCGAGATCGCCGGTATGCACGAAGCCCTCGGTCGACACCGTCTCGCGCGTGAGATCGGGCGCGTTGTAATAGCCGCGCAGGCTGGACGGCCCGCGAAAGGTGAGTTCGCCGAGTTCACCGTCGCGCACCGGCGTATCGGTGCCCGGCTCGACGATGCGTATCTCGTCGTCGGGACAACCGCTGAAACCGTGGGTGTTGTGGCGAACCGCCGCGGGCGAATCGGGCGAACCGGTCATCAGCAGCCCCTCGGTGATGCCATACAGATTCGACATCTTCACCCCGAGATGCGCCTCGATCGCCCTGGAATTGCCCATGGAGATGAAATAGCGCAGCGAACTCAGGTCGTGCCTGCGGATGTCCTTGTAGGCGAGCATCTGCGGCGCTATCGGACCGATCGAGAAGGATTCGGTGACGCGGCGGCGTGCCATCAGCTCGAGCATCAGCGGGATATCCACGCGGGACATCAGCACCATCGTCCGGCCCCACAGCAGCGTCGGCATGTAGGCCCAGATCTGGCCCGCGTTATGGATGATCGGCAGCGACCACAGCCCGATCGAATGCTCGTCGACCCTGAGAATCTTCGACCAGGCCGCGGAGTGGCCAAGGTACTCGGCGTGAAAGCGCGGGATGATCTTGGGCACACCGGTCGAGCCGCCCGAGAGCTGGAAGATGAAACAGTCCTCGGTGCCGATCTCCACCTCGGCCAGCCGCTTGCGGGCGGCCTCAAGCGGCACGGACTCGATCAGCGACTCCATCTGCACGTAGGCGCCCGGGCCTTTAGCCCGCGCAACGACGAGGTGCTTCAAGCCGGGGTGCTTCGCCTGCATTGACCGGGCAAACCCGACAAGGTCAAACGCACTGAAATCCGCCTGCACGAAGTACCCGACAGCCCCCGACAGGTCGGTGAGTTGCCCGATTTCGATCTCCCGGTACTGCGCGACGGTGGCTACCGGCAGGATGCCGGCCTTGAAACAGGCGGTGAGCGCCACCACGGTCTCGAGAACGGTCCCCATCTGGAATATCGCCCTGTCGCCCGGCGTGAAGCCGAGGTCGAGCAATGCCGCACCAAGCCGCTCGGACTGCTCGTCGAGCTGCCGAAACGTGATTTCGCGGCCCTCCTCGGAGCAGAATGCGATCCGGTCGGGAACGCGCGCGGCGGTGCGCCGCAGCGCATCGCCGATGGTGATGTCGATCCAGGCTCCGGACGCGAAATAACGCGCCGCCTCCCGGGGCTCGCGGTAAGCCACGCCCTCGAGGTGTTTCTTGATGCCTGCCATCCCCCCTCCTTTTTTCGCCAACCGGATTCGTTTCCGGTTTTTCGGAACATATGAAGCATAGGTGTTTTTCCGCCGAAAACGAAAACCTTACAACCGTGCCAACTTGACGACTCTGGAGGGCGATAGGCTTCAACATTTTGCACTGACAGGCCCGTGTTGCCATACCTGCGTGGCCGGACCCTGCGCCGAATGCAAGACAACGGCGCAGGCACCCCGAAAACGCACCGCGGAAATGCGCGCCTGCCGTACACGCTGATTTCCCTCGTATCTTCGCTTGCCGCAGGTGCCGTGTTCCATGCACAATTGCGGGCGCTCGCTGCTGACCAGGCAATGAGCGTGACGCCCCCCGACCGGGTGAGCGTCCAAATGCATCTGCCACCGACCTCCCGATTCAAATTCCATGTCCGGCATCCTCATATTCGAACAGTCGCTGAACGGCCTGCAATTCGGCCTGATGCTGTTCCTGCTCGCCGCGGGACTGACTCTGGTGTTCGGCATCATGGACATGATCAATCTTGCCCACGGGTCGCTCTACATGGTGGGCGCCTACCTGATGGCGAGCATCGTGCAGGCCACCGGGTCGTTCTTTCTCTCGATTCCGCTTGCGATCCTCGCCACCGCCGCGGTCGGCGCGTTGCTGGAGGTCAGCATCCTGCGGCGCCTGTACGCGCGCGACCACATGTCGCAGGTGCTTGCCACCTTTGCGCTGCTGCTGATCGCCAATGAACTCGTGCGCATTATCTGGGGCAGCCAGCCGATCATGCTCAACACCCCGCCCTCGCTCTCCGGCCCGGTCGAACTCTTCACCGGCATGACCTACCCCGCCTACCGCCTGCTGGTGATCGGCATGGGCCTGATGGTCGCGCTGGTGCTCTACCTGCTCGTCACCCGCACCCGCGCCGGCATGCTGGTGCGCGCCGGTGCCTCCAACCGCGAGATGGCCACCGCGATGGGCGTGGACATCAAGAGGCTATTCACCATCGTCTTCGCCTTCGGCGCCGGACTGTGCGCAGTCGCAGGCGCGATGCTCGGGCCGCTGCTCGCGGTGCAGGTGGGCATGGGCGAGAACATCCTGATCCTCGCCTTCGTGGTGATCGTGATCGGCGGCATCGGCTCGATCCGCGGTGCGCTCGTGGGATCCATGCTGGTGGGCGTCACCGACACCATCGGACGCGCCTTCCTGCCGCACCTGTTCCGCGAATTCCTGCCGCCGTCCTACGCCTCGGGCCTCGGGCCGGCGGTGGCCTCCATTCTGATCTACGTGCTCATGGCGGCGGTGCTGTTCTGGAAACCCCAGGGCCTGTTTCCGGCGCGGGGCTGAACGCATGAACCGCCAACCCATCATCGTCGTCATCGGTGTCCTGCTGCTTGCCGCTTTTCCCATGGTGATGCAGGCACTCGACCAGACCTTCTACATCTCGTTTGCCTGCCGGATCATGATCTACGCGATCGCGGCCTCGAGCCTGAACCTTATCCTCGGCAACGGCGGCATGGTCAGTTTCGGCCATGCGGCCTTCCTCGGTGCCGGCGCCTACACCGTGGCCATCATGGCGGTCGAAGGCATGAACAACGCATGGATCAGCTGGCCGGTGTCGATCGTGGTGTCGGCGCTGTTCGCGCTTGCGATCGGCGCGATCTCGCTTCGCACCCGCGGGGTGTACTTCATCATGATCACCCTCGCCTTCGCGCAAATGATGTACTACATATTCGTGTCGCTGAAGGCCTACGGCGGTGACGACGGACTGAACATGCCGGGACGCTCGGACGTCGGCTTTGGCCTGAACCTCAAGGACGACATCACCTGGTATTACGTCTGCCTCGTGGTGATGGTGGCGATCCTCTACGTTCTCTACCGTCTCGTGCATTCGCGCTTCGGCCGCGTGATCGAAGCCACGCGCGAGAACGAGACGCGCATGGAAGCCATCGGATTCGCGACCTACAAGTACAAACTCATCTGCTTCGTGATCGCCGGCGCGATCGCCGGTCTCTCGGGCGCGATGCTCGCCAACCAGAACTCCTTCGTAAGCCCGAACCTGATGTTCTGGGTGCAGTCGGGCAACCTGATGATCATGGTGATCCTCGGCGGCGTGGGCTACCACTACGGCGGGCTGATCGGCGCGGTCATCATCCTGGTGCTCGAGGAAGTGATCTCCGCCTACACCATCTTCTGGCAGCTCTGGGTAGGACTGATCCTGTTGGCGATCGTTCTCTTCGCGCCGCAGGGCATCGCCGGCCTGTTCGATCGCCGTCCCAAGGTCAAGGGGCATTGAGATGGCATTGATGCTCGAAGTCACGGATGTTTCCAAGCGCTTTGGCGGCAGGGCCGCGCAGCGTCGCGCCAAGGCAACGGCGCAGCGTAGCGGCCCGGGGACGCCGCAAGCGGGGTATCAAACATGGCGCTGATGCTCGAAGTCACGGATGTTTCCAAGCGCTTTGGCGGCGTCGTTGCGACCGATCAGGTTCAACTCGACGTCAACGAAGGCGAGATCCACGCCCTCATCGGCCCGAACGGCGCCGGCAAGACCACGCTCATCTCCCAGCTCTCGGGCGCGCTGCGCCCCGACAGCGGCACCATCCGGTTCGACAACAAGGACGTCACCCGGCTGCCTATGCACGAGCGGGTGAGTTCGGGCCTCGCCCGGTCCTACCAGATCACCAGCATCTTCCGCCGCTTCAGCGTGGTCGAGAACGTAGCGCTCGCGGTGCAGGCACGCTCGGGCAGCAGCCTGTCGTTCTGGCAGCGGGTGTCCTCCGAAAAAGCGCTGTTCGACGAGGCGCACCGGATCCTCGCCGACGTCGGCCTGACCGGGCGCGGCGACCAGCTCGCGGGCGCGCTTGCGCACGGCGAACAGCGCCAGCTGGAAGTCGGCCTTGCGCTCGCGACAAACCCCAGGATGCTGCTGCTCGATGAACCCATGGCCGGCATGGGCCCCGAGGAATCCGAGCGCATGATCAGCCTGATCCTTAAGCTCAGGGGCCGGCTCACACTGCTGCTGGTCGAGCACGACATGGACGCGGTGTTCCGGCTTGCCGACCGCATCTCGGTGCTGGTCAACGGCCGCGTGATCGCCACCGGCGAACCCGAAGCCATCCGCATCAACCCCGAGGTGAAGAAGGCCTACCTCGGTGACGAAGCTACTGCCTGAGCACGACAATGAGCGCGATACTCCAGGTCGAAAACCTCGAAACCGCCTACGGCGCGAGCCAGGTGCTGTTCGGCGTGTCCTTCTCGATCGAGGAAGGCGAGATGGCGACACTGCTCGGCCGCAACGGCATGGGCAAGACCACCACCGTCCGCTCGATCATGGGCCTCACCGCCTCTCGCGGCGGCGCGATCAGCTTTCGCGGCGAGCGCATCGAGCAGCGCGCCACCGACCGCATCGCACGCATGGGTATCGCGCTCGTGCCCGAAGGCCGGCAGATATTCCCGAATCTTTCGGTGAAGGAAAACCTCATCGCCTTCGCCGCCAACCGCAACGGCAGCAAGGCGCCGTGGAACATCGAGCGCGTGTTCGAATTCTTCCCCCGGCTTGCCGAACGCTCCAACAACATGGGCAACCAGCTCTCCGGCGGCGAGCAGCAGATGCTCGCGATCGGCCGCGCGCTCATGACCAATCCGCACCTGCTGATTCTCGACGAGGCGACCGAAGGCCTCGCGCCGCTGATCCGCGAGGAAATCTGGAAATGCCTCGCGGCGCTGAAAGCCGCCGGCCAGACGGTGCTGGTGATCGACAAGTACGTCGAGCGCCTGATCGCGATTGCCGACCACCACACCATCATCGAACGCGGCCGCGTGGCGTGGAAGGGGTCGTCTGCCGAACTCGGCGCCGACCGCGAGCTCTGGCACCGCTACCTCGGCGTCTGAATACCGGCGCCACGGCGCGGTTACACAAGCGAATCGACACGACCGCATCAAGACGGTCGAATGCACCGGCCGGGCATGGTCTATAGTTCGGCCGCCGGGACGCAACGAACGTTCCGCCCCTCAGGGAATACACAACAAGCTGTCGCATCGAATTCATCACGGAGGAGGACTCCCATGTTTTGCACTGCCGTATTTCGTACTGCGTTCGCTGCATTGTTCGTTTTCGCCGGCCTTACGGCCGATGTGCTCGCGCAGGCCTGGCCCGCGCGCACCGTCCGGATCATCGGCGCGTATTCCCCGGGCAGCGGACCGGATACGACGCTGCGCCTCATCGCCGAACGCCTCTCCACCGCATGGGGACAGCAGGTGCTGGTCGAGAACCGCCCCGGCGCCAACGGCATTCTCGCGATCGAGGCGGTGAAGAAATCCGCGCCCGACGGCTACACCCTCGTGCTGTCGGACAACGCGCAGATGACGATCAACCCCTACCTGTATTCCAGCCTGCCTTATTCGGTGGAGGATTTCGCGCCGATCGCGGTAGTAAGCGACGCGCCCTTCGCCTTGCTGGTCGGCGCCAACAGCCCGTTCAAGACGCTGCGTGAACTCGTCACCTATGCCAGGGCTAATCCGGGAAAACTGTCCTACGCCTCGCCGCTCGGTGTGGGCCATGCCTCGCACCTCGGGATGGAGATATTGAAGCAGCAACTCGGGCTGGATATCGTGTTCGTACCCTACAAGATCACCGCGACCATGGCGGCCGACGCCGCCGCCGGCACGCTCTCGATCGGCTGGGCGAGCTTCGCCAGCGGCCGGCCCTTCTTCACCGCCGGCACGGTGCGCGGACTCGCAGTCGGCGCCAAGGCACGGCAGAAAGTGCTGCCTGACGTGCCGACCTTCAACGAGGCGATCGGCGTGGACCTCATCGTCACCTCCTGGCTCGCGCTTTTCGGCCCGAAGGGATTGCCCGCCAGCATCGTGAACAAGGTCGCGGAGGACACGCTCGCCGCGCAGCGTGTACCGGAGGTCGCGAACCGGATCGCCAACATCGGCTTTGACGTGGTGAGCGGCGGCCCGGATGTCGTGACCGAACTCATCCGCATCGATTCCAAAAAGCACGGCGACATCATCCGCCAGCTGAAAATCAAGCTCGACTGATCCCACAAGGAAGGCACGCACCCATGGCCCTGTTTCTCGACGAAGCCCAGGTCAACGAACTGCTGGATATGCCCTCGTGCATCGAGGCGCTCGACGCGGCGTTCAAGGACAAGGCCGAGGGCCTCGCCTCCAACCAGGGGCGGCGGCGCATCCCGGTGGCGGGCAAGCGCTTCATCGTGATGGCGGGAACGATGTCACAGAGCACGAGTGGCTGGTGCGCGATCAAGGCCTACGGCGTCGGGCGCAGCATGGACGTGTTCCTCTACAAGGTGGGCGAGGGCCTGGTGTCAGTAATGCACGCCTCGCGCCTTGGCAAGGTGCGCACCGGCGCGGCCTCGGGCCTCGCCACGCGATACATGGCGCGCGCCGACGCATCGCGCCTGGGCTGCTTTGGCACCGGCGACCAGGCCGAGACGCAGATCCTCGCGGTCGCCGCGGTGCGCAAACTCGAATCCATCCATGTCTATGGACGTGATGCACAGCGTCGACGCGCCTTCGCGGAGAAGATGAGCGGTCTGCTCGGCCGCGAGGTCATCCCGGTCGACCGCCCCGAAGATGCGGTGAAGGGACGCGACATCATCGTCACCATGACCAACGCCTCCACGCCGCTCTTTGACGGCAAGCTCGTCGAACCCGGCACGCACATCAACGCCGCCGGCGCCAACCTGCGCATCAACCGCGAACTCGACGAACACGCGGTCACCCGCGCCGGGCTCATCGCCACCGACGATGTCGAGGGCGCAAAGAACGAATGCGGCGATCTCGACTGGCCGATCCAGCGCGGCTTGATGGCCTGGGAGAAGGTGTACGAACTCGCGCCTATCGTCGCCGGCCGGATGGCGGGCCGCCGCTC
>CAMBSA010000040.1 GCA_945869935.1 Bordetella parapertussis
CGTCGCGCCGCGGTCCTTCCTGGCGATATCGACCGACCTCGTCATCGGGCGAGCCCATGATGAATCGCCCCGGGGGAACGACCACCATCTCCGGGCAGTCGCGGCAGTCGCGAAACACAGCGCCGGGTTCGAGCCGGGAAGACCATTCATCATGAATGTGCAGAGAAGGCGCCGCGCAGCCGGCGAGCAGGGCGGTCGTCGCAAAAATCAGGGTGACCGCGCGAAGGACCATCACGGTGTGCGTCGCCTCGCGCGCCGGTTCAGCCATTGCCAAATCCAGCCGCCGGGCACGTCGATGCCGCGCACGCAGTAATTGCGCACGTTGAGATTGCGCAGGATGGCGCGCTGCTGGTTGCGTGCCTCGGGCCGGCCGGCAAGCAGCAGGCGATCGCCCGCGCGCAGTGCGGTAGTGGTGTCGGGCATCGGCTGCGAGTCGCGCCCGCGATCGAGGTAGAGCGTCATGCAGGCAAGCGTGCGCTCGCGATCCGTCGGATCGCGTACCAGGTCACCGATGGTGGCGGCCGGGTCCCCGCCGAGGATCGTGCGGTGGATTGCCGGTGCGTCGTGTTCGTCGATAGTCACCGACCAGATCTCGGGTGCCGCCTCGCCGATCGCCGCCTGCAGCAATTCGATCACGCCGTCGGCCCAGGCGTCGTCCTTCGCCTGCACTACGCCAAGAAAGCGCGAGAGCAGGGGCGTGTTGATCAGCGCGAGGCATTCGTTGGCGACGATCTCGCTCGAGACCATGGTGATGTCGGCCTCGAAGGCATCGAACAACGGGCTGTTGGCGTGAATGTTCTGGCGCGCGATGGTGAACAAGGCCGGGTTGAGCTCGCGCGCGGTGACCGCGATCGAGAGATTGTTGATGTCGTCGTCGGTGCCGGCGACGATGCCCACCGACTCCCGCACGCCCGCCTCGAGCAGCGGTTCGGGTTCCGTGCCCAGGCCGCGCACGCTGCGCAATCCCTCGGGCGCGTCCTCGCGCGGATCGATGATGGTCACATCCAGCCCCTGGCCGCGGAAGGCCTGCACCACCTCGCGGCCGAAGCGGCCGTAGCCGCAGACGACCCAGCGGCCGCGCGGCGGCGAGGTCTCGGGGCGGAGCGTGGTGCCGGGCAGCCCGGTGAGCCAGGAGAGCAGCCGGTAGCTGCCGGGGGAGGCGATCGCGAGCGCGAGGTAGCGGCCGAACTTGGCGAACGGGTTGATGATGTGGGTGGTGTGGAAGGACGCCATGTTGGCAGCCGCCTCGCGGCTCATCGCGCGCGCGAGCACCGGCACCGCGGGGTTGAGCAGGCGCACGCTGATCGCCACCGCGAGGTTCGCGGCATCGTCGTTGGTGAGCGCGAGCACGCCGCGGCAGTTCGACCTGGCCAGGCCCGCGGCGAGCAGGGTCTCGGGCAGGCGCGCATCGGCGGCGATCGCGGGCGGGTCCTGCGCGAGGTCCATCAATTCGATTTCCTGCACCCGCGATTCGGCCACGTCCACGACGCAGAAGCGTTCGCCCAGGGTGTCGAGCGCACGCCCGACGCGAAGCCCGGTCTCGCCAAAGCCGCAGACCAGGTAGAAGGGTTCGCGCAGCCCGCGCACCGCGCGGCGGAAGCGCGCCGCCACCACCGCCGCGCGAAAGGCGCCGTCCTGCGCGAGCGTGAGCAGGCGCGCGACCATGTAGGTCCAGCCGAACACCGAGGCGAAGATCATCACGCTCACCCAGAGCCGCTGGGCGTCGTTGAAGGCGCGCGGGATCTCGCCAAAGCCGATGGTGCTCGCGGTGTAGGCCATGAAGTAGAAGGCCTCGAAGATCGTCATGGTCCAGCGCCGGCCCTGCTCGTCGGTACCGGGGATGAGCGCGAGCCCGGCGATGCCGACCGCGAACACGACGATGAGGAAGATCAGCGGCGCGCGCAGCCTGCGCAGCGCAAGGAAGACGATGCTGCCGTTCATGCGGCGACGGCCTGCGTGCTCAGCGCCGCTGCTGCGCGGTTTCCACGATCAGGATGATCACCGAGACCACGTTGGCGAACAGCGCGCCCGCGGCGAAGGAGACGATGCTCGCCATCACGCCCGGATTGAGTCCGCCGCCGGCGGTGGGCGTGGCGAAGAACCACACCAGCGCCGCGGCGAGGAACTGCAGCAGCGCCACCAGGCTGGTGGCCAGGTGCAGCGCACCGGTCTGTGTGCGGTCGCCGAACTTGAGCACGGTGGCGATGATGTTCACCACGAAGGCGGCGAAGAATTCGCCGATATGGTGGTGCACCGAATTGTCCAGCTCGCCGATCACGAAACCGAAGTTGAGCGTGGCGGCGAGCAGGATGAAAAAACCGAAGACGACTTTTTCCAGGTTCATGGCGGGTTGCGGTCTCGTAGGGCGTATTCCCGCATGTTAAACCCGCCCGTGCGCCTTATCAGGCGGAACCTTTCCGTGTGAAACCTTCCCGGGTGGAAGCGTCAGCCGATCGCGAGCAGTTCCACTTCGAACAGCAGCGTCGCGTTCGGCGGAATCGCGCCGCCCGCGCCGCGTGCGCCGTAGCCCATCTCCGGCGGAATCGTCAGCTTGCGCGTGCCGCCGATCTTCATGCCCTGCACGCCTTCGTCCCAGCCGCGGATCACATGGCCCGCGCCGAGCGGGAAATCGAACGGGTCGCCGCGGTCCTTGCTCGAATCGAACTTCTTGCCGGCGACGCCGTTCTCGAACAGCCAGCCGGTGTAGTGGACGGTGACATGCTGGCCGGCCGCCGCGGTGTCGCCGCTGCCGACAACGACCTCGTCGATGATCAGGCCGCTTGATTGGGGAGTGGACATTGTGATCTCGCTTTATCGTGAATTGAAATCGGGAGCGCGCATTGTAGTGGCTGGCGGCGCGTCCGGAGGTTTTCGCATAGGTGGTCAGCCCTTCGAGTACGGTCGCACCACGCGCAGGCGGACCTCGAGCTCGAACTGCGTGCAAAGCCCGATCAGTGCATCGAGACTGAACATCGCCTCGCGCCGGTGCAGCAGCGCGTTCAGGCGCGGCTGGCTGATGCCGAGCGTGTCGGCGATATGCGACTGCGGGACGTCGAAGCGGGTGTAGCGTCGATCGATATGGTGCAGAAGGACGTCAAGCAACTGGCGCTTGAGTGCGCGGATGACCGGATCGGGGCGGCGTGGCACGGGGATACCTCCGGGAATGGGGTCGACACCCGGGAGTTTATATCAGCCACTTTATCGAAATCGATCGCTTTCCCGCACCGAGACAGGGGAGTTTATGAAAAATGTTGAAGATTCTTCGGTCACGGGCTGGTGAAGCCGCGGGGCTACATCAGCGGCAGGACGAGCTGCTCGATTTTTTCGGCGGTGGTCGGCGTGCCCGCCAGCTTGTGGCGCACGATGCCCTGGCGGTCGGTGATGAAGATGGTGGGTGTGGCGGCGACACGGCCGTAGTGGTCGAACCAGGTATCGGTGCGCATGCCCACCGGCAGGGTGAGGCGCTTCGCCTTCACGAATTCGCGCACGTCCTTCGGGTTTTCGTCGATCGAGAGCGCGACGATCTCCAGACCCTTCGCGTGCTGCTCGTTGTAGAAGCGCTGCAGTTCGGGCAGTGACGTTCGGCAGGTCGGGCACCAGGTGGCCCAGAACATCGTGACCACCACCTTGCCCTTGAGATCCTTCGCCTTGATCGTCTTGCCGTTCAAAAGCTTTACGTCGAGCTCGGGCGCCTGCTGGTTCGGCTCGAGCGCGCGGGCAGGCTCACCGGTGAGCAGGCCGACGCAGGCGGCGAGAACCAGCGCAAGTGTCTGTAGATGATGGACGGCGGTCATGCCGACACGCCGGTCGAGGGATGTGCAGCATCCGCCGTCGCATTCGCGACGCCGGCCGAGGGATGTACAGCATCTGTCGTCGCATTCGCGACGCCAGCCGCATGGGCCTGCTGGTCCGCGTGGTAACTGGAGCGCACCATCGGGCCGACCGCAGCGTGGATGAAGCCGAGTTTTTCAGCCTCCGCGCGGAAGCGGTCGAAGGTCTCAAGCGGCACGAAGCGGGTCACCGGCAGGTGGTGCTGCGAGGGCTGCAGGTACTGGCCGATGGTCAGCATGTCCACGTTGTGGGCGCGCAGGTCGCGCATCACCTCGATGATTTCATCGTCGGTTTCGCCCAGACCCACCATCAGGCCGGATTTGGTCGGCACAGCCGGTTGCATCGCCTTGAACTCCTTCAACAGGCGCAGCGAATTCGCGTAGTCCGATCCCGGGCGCGCCATGCGGTACAGCCGCGGCACGGTTTCGAGGTTGTGGTTCATCACGTCCGGCGGCGCACCCGCCAGGATGCCGAGCGCCCGCTCGAGGCGGCTGCGGAAGTCCGGCACCAGTACTTCGATCCGGGTTTTCGGGGAATGTTCCCGGACGGCGCGAATACAGTCGATGAAATGCTGCGCGCCGCCGTCCTTCAGGTCGTCGCGGTCGACGCTGGTGATCACCACGTAGGCGAGTTTCATCGCGGCGATGGTTTTCGCCAGGTGCAGCGGTTCCTCCGCATCCGGCGGCTTCGGCCGGCCGTGGGCGACGTCGCAGAAGGGGCAGCGGCGGGTGCAGATGTCCCCGAGGATCATGAAAGTGGCTGTGCCCTTGCCGAAGCATTCGCCGATGTTCGGGCAGGACGCCTCCTCGCACACGGTGTGCAGATTATTGTCGCGAAGAATCTGCTTGATTTCGTGAAAGCGCGAGCCGGGCAGCGCCGCCTTGACGCGGATCCAGTCGGGTTTCCTGAGAGGTGTCTGCGGGACGATCTTGACCGGATTCTTACGGGTCTTGGCCTCGCCCTTTTTCTTCTCGTGCGTGGCGTCCGGTTTGATCCCGGGCCCAGTTTCAGCGGCGGACATGTTCCGGATTTCCCTTGTCGAGGATTTCGATGATGGCCCGGGCGAGCCCCTCGCCGAGCGTGTCGGTGTCGGCTTTGATGCCGAGCGCGCTCGTCTGCGTCACCGCCAGGCCGGGGTAACCGCAGGGATCAATGGAGAGAAAGGGAGCGAGGTCCATGTCGACATTCAGCGCGACACCGTGGTAGCTGCAACCGCGGCGCACGCGCAATCCGAGCGCCGCCACTTTGGCCGTCCCGACATACACCCCGGGCGCGCCGCTGCGACGATCGGCAAAAACATTATAGGCCGCGAGCAGGTCGATCACCGCCTGCTCGATCCGGTGGACCAGTTCGCGCACCTTGAGGCCGCGGCGCGCGAGGTCGATGAGCGTGTACACCACCGCCTGGCCGGGGCCGTGGTAGGTGATCTGGCCGCCGCGGTCGATGCGCTTGACCGGTATGACGCTGCTTTCCGGGAAATGTTCCGGCCGTCCGGCGATGCCCACGGTGTACACCGGCGCATGTTGCACGAGCCAGAGCTCGTCGGGGGTGGTGTCGTCGCGCGCGTCTGTGAAGCGTCGCATTGCGTCCAGCGTGGCATCGTAGTCCGCCAGGCCAAGCCGGCGCAGGGCGATCGGCGGTATCCGCGTCGCGTCACCGGTTTCCACGGCCGCCGCCGGGGACATCAGAGCACCATCCGCATCAAAGTACCATTTTGACCATCGGGTGATCGCACAGGTCCTTGTAGAGCGCATCGAGCTGTTCGCGCGATGTGGCGAGTATGGTGCAGGTGAGGCTGAGGTAGGTGTTTTCGCGGCTGGCGCGAAGTTCGATGGTCGCCGCGTCGAAATCCGGTGCGTGCTTGTGCACGACTTCCAGCACCGACTGGGCGAAGCCCGGCTGCGTCTTGCCCATGATCTTGATCGGGAAGTCGGTGGGGTAGACCAGCAGCGATTCCTGCGCGTCGTCGCTCATCCTCGGGCTTTCATCGTCGGTCGTTCAGGCGTGGGCTTCAGATTTGGGCCGGGGCGCGCATCACGCTTGCCTTGTAGTCCTGGTACAGCGCGTGCACCTTGCGGAACACAGGACCCGGTTTGCCGGTGCCCACCGGCTTGCCGTCGAGCGCATTCACCGCAAGCACTTCCTTGGAGGAAGAGGTGAGCCAGATTTCGTCGGCGGCGCGCAGTTCGGCCTCGGTCACCGGGCGCACTTCATGCGCGATGCCGCCTGCTTTGCCACCTGTCTCAAGGAGTTCCAGCACCACGTCGCAGGTGGTGCCGGGGAGCATCAGGTTCGAATTCGGCGGCGTGAGGACGCGGCCGCCTTTCACGATGAACACGTTGCTCACCGAGGCTTCGGTCAGCATCCCGTCGCGCAACAGGATCGCCTCGATGCACCCGGCGTCGTCCGCCATTGAACGAAGCATGCAGTTGCCGAGTAGCGAAACGGACTTGATGTCGGCGCGGGTCCAGCGGAAATCCTGCGCAGTGATCGCGGGCAGGCCGTTTTCGACCGCGGCGGGCGACGGTGTGACAAGCGGATTAGCCATCACGAACACCGTGGGCTTGATGTCCTTCGGGAAGATGTGGTCGCGCCTGGACACGCCTCGCGTGACCTGCAGGTAGATCGCCTGGTCTTCCCACGGATTGGATTCGACCACGCGGCCGATGATTTCGCCCCAGTGCCGCGCGTCGTACGGGTTGGACAGGCTGATCGCGTCGCAGCCGTCCTGCAGCCGCGCGAGATGTTGCTTCAGCCGGAACGGCCGGCGCGAATACACCGGGATGACTTCGTACAGTCCGTCACCAAAGAGGAAGCCGCGATCCAGAACAGGAACGCGGGCCAGTTCTATCGGCATGTACTCGCCGTTGAGGAAGACGTTCACCGTGCTCTCCGATAATCAGGCGCTGTCCTCTGGCTTGGGGGATTTACAAGGGGGCAAGGTTGGGGAACAGGGCCCCAACCCCGTTCGGTTCCCTTGTTTCTTCGATTTATCGGCATGTATTCGCCACTGAGGAAGACGTTCACGAGACCCTCCGCTCCGTATCGGTCGCCGGAATCATTTGAACCAGAGCCTGACGGTATCGATCATCCGCCCGAAAAACCCCGCCACCGCGATGTTCTCCAGCGCCACCACCGGGAATTCGCCGATCGGCTTGCCATCGAACTGCACCCGCAGCGTGCCCACCCGCTGGCCGGCGGACACCGGCGCGATCAGCGGCTGTTCGCTCACGAGTTCCGCTTTCACCTTCTCGCCCTCACCCTTGGGCACGGTGACGAAAAAGTCGTTGTTGAATCCTGCCTTGAGCTTGCGTTCGCTGCCTTTCCAGACATCGATCGTGCTCACCGCCTGGCTCTTTTCATACAGGCGCACCGCGTCCCAAAGCTGGAAACCGTAGTTCAGAAGTTTCTGGCTTTCGGTGGCGCGCACCGATTCGGAGGCGGTACCGACCACCACCGAGAGCAGGCGGCGCGAGCCGCGTTTGGCCGATGCGATCAGGCAGTAGCCCGCGGCCTCGGTGTAACCGGTCTTCATGCCGTCCACGTTCGGGTCCAGCCAGAGCAGGCGATTGCGGTTCTGCTGCGTGATGTTGTTGTAGCGGTACTCGCGGATCGAGTAGTAGCGGTACTGCTCGGGGAAGTCGCGCACGATCGCGGTGGCGAGGATGCCCAGGTCGCGCGCGGTGGAGTAGTGCTTCGGGTCCGGCAGGCCGCTTGAATTGGTGAAGCTGGTGTTCTTCATGCCAAGGCGCAGCGCCTCCTTGGTCATCAGCTGGGCGAAGGTTTCCTCGGAGCCGGCGATAGCCTCGGCGAGCGCGATGCAGGCGTCGTTGCCCGACTGGATGATCATGCCGTGGATGAGTTCTTCCGCAGTCACCGGTTTTTTCAGGTCGATGAACATGCGCGAGCCCTGCGCCCTCCAGGCGCGCTCGGACACCGGGATCGTCTGGTTGAGGCTGATCTTCTTGTCGCGCAGCGCGGCAAAGGTCAGATACGCGGTCATCAGCTTGGTGAGCGACGCGGGCTCGACGCGCTCGTCCGGCAGCGTGGAGGCGATTGTCATGCCGCTGGTGACATCGATCAGCACCCAGGCGCGGGCGGCAATCGAGGGCGGCGGAATGTCCGCGCGGGCGGCGATCGGGCCCGCGAGGGAGAAGATGAGTACGAGCAGCAGTGCGGCGAAGCGGGGCATGGACATCCGGGGAAGGGTTGAACGGAAAGACTCCGATTATATCAACCGGGTCAGGGCGACCTTCCGGCAAAGGATGGCGCCGCCGGGGCAAATCATGGCCATCCGGGATCGCCGGATGGTGTCTGGAGGACGCCCAGGTTCAACGCCGGATGACCACCGGTTTGACATCGAGGGCTTCCTGAAGTTTCTTCGAGGTCGCGTTGGCTTCCGCCCGGTCCTTGAACGGACCGAGATACAGCCGGTACAGGCCTGAGCGCCCGTACACGGTGAGCGGGTGCGCGAGCCAGTCGAGTTCGCGCTTCAGGCGTGCACTGAAATTCTCCGCATTCGCCGGGTTGGCGAAGGCACCGAGTTGCAGGAACAGCCCGGCGGGTTCGGCGGCGATCGGTGTGACGGGAGGTGCCTCGGGCGGCGGCTCTTTCGGAGGCACGATAACCGGCGCGGGCACCGCCTCTTGAGGTGGCGCGGCGGCCGTCACGATGCTTTCCACTTCGATGTTCGCGATCGCGTCTTCCGCGAAGCCGAGTTTGTAGGCGGCGGCGTAGGACACGTCCATCATGCGGCCGGAGTGGAACGGGCCGCGGTCGTTCACCCGCACCAGCACCGAGCGCCCGTTGCCGAGGTTGGTGACGCGGGCGAAGCTCGGGATCGGCAGCGTGGGGTGCGCCGCCGAGAGCGTGAACATGTCGTACACCTCACCGCTGGTGGTCTTCTGGCCGTGAAATTTGCGGCCGTACCAGGAGGCGGTGCCCTGGCGCTTGTAGGCCTGCACCGAGGTGAGCGGCACGTACGCGCGGCCGAACACCGCGTAGGGCTGGTTCGCGCTTGCGTTCAGGATTTCTGCGCGCGGCACCGGCTCGGCGATCTGGTCGATGTCGATCTTCATCGATCCGTCGGGACTGTCATCGGTGTAGAAGCCGCCGGGCTTGCGCAGCAGGCGAGAGACGGGGATTTTTTCCGGTGTCTTCGGCGCGGCCTGTTGAGCGGCAGGATCGGGCGTCGAAAAAGGCAGGGCGCAGGCACCGAGCAGGAGAGCGGCGCCCATCGCTGCAAGCAGTGCGCCCGGGCGCAGCGCAGCGGGGACGGACAGCATTGAACGCGGCGTGCGCTTCGCGGTCATCGTGTCACGAACACCGGACGGATTTCGAGCGTCTCGCGCATGCGCTCGACGACGCCCGAGGCTTCCGGGCGATCGCGGAAAGGCCCGAGGTGCAGGCGGAACAGGTTGATGCC
>CAMBSA010000041.1 GCA_945869935.1 Bordetella parapertussis
CCATACACCGAAATGCCCGCCACGATGGACGGGTCGGCGCATTCGGCGAAATAGCTGTGAACGAAATAAAACCGCGCGCCGTCTTCGATTCCCGCCCAGAGCGGATGTTGTCCGTTCTGCCTGACCCGGTTCCAGCCCATGTGAGGGACCTTCAGTCGGGATGCCCCGCCATCACCCGACATGGCGTCCCGCGGAAACCGTCTTACGCTGCCCTCCATCAGTCCCAAGCCCTGGACATTGCCTTCTTCGCTGCGTTCAAACAGCATTTGCAGACCGATGCAGATCCCAAGGAACGGCCGGGCACGCGCCGCGTCTATCAATGCCGGCCGAAGGCCGCGCGCGTCCATTTCCCGCATGCAATCGGGCATGGCCCCCTGACCCGGGAACACCACCCGGTCTGCGCCTGCAACCACCACGGGATCGCCCGTCACGATGACCGTTGCGCCTGGCGCGACATGCTCGATCGCCTTGGAGACCGAGTGCAGGTTGCCCATTCCATAATCGACAACGGCTATTTTCATTTTCCGGAATTACTCAGACAGTCATGGCTGATGGTCGTGCGGAGTCGCGGTCAACTCCTCACAGAACACCCTTGGTCGAGGGGATCGTACCTTGCGCACGCGGGTCGGATTCAAGCGCCATCCGCAGTGCCCGGGCGAAGGCCTTGAAGACGGTCTCCGCCTGGTGATGCGCGTTGCCTCCACGGAGGTTGTCGATGTGCAGCGTCGCCTGCGCATGATTGACAAATCCCTGGAAGAACTCGCGGATAAGGTCAACGTCGAATTCCCCGATCAGCGGACGAGTGAAAGGCACTTCGAATACCAGACCAGGTCGTCCGGAAAAATCGATTACCACCCTCGATAGCGCTTCATCAAGAGGAACATAGGCGTGCCCGTAACGGTTGATCCCGGTTTTGCTGCCGGCGGCTTGGAAGACCGCCTGGCCCAGCGCGATTCCGATGTCTTCAACCGTGTGATGTGCATCTATGTGCAAATCGCCCTTGGCGTCAATGTCCAGATCAACCTGCCCGTGACGCGCGACTTGATCCAGCATGTGCTCAAGAAACGGCAGGCCCGTCGAAAGCTTTGCCGTTCCGTTGCCATCCAGGTTCACGCTGACCGTAATCTGCGTTTCCTTGGTGTTCCGGGAAATTGTTGCCTTGCGCATGGGTATTCCTTGTATTTCAATCAGCCCGCCGCTGCCGGTCTGTCGAACCGGTCGACAGACACCCGGACCAGCCAATTCGCCAGTTCAGTCGGGATCATTGTCGATATCTTAATTCCGCGGATCGCGCGTGTGCGTACAGCCCCTCGCCGTGTGCCAACGTTGAAGCGATTCGCCCGAGCGCATCTGCACCGGCGGCCGATGCCCTGATGATGCTCGTCCGCTTCTGAAAATCATACACGCCAAGCGGCGACGAGAATCTCGAGGTGCGCGACGTCGGCAAGACGTGATTCGGTCCGGCGCAGTAATCACCGATGGCTTCAGAACTGTACCGTCCGACAAAAATCGCGCCAGCGTGCCGCAGGCGCGCCAGCCACGGGTCAGGGTCGGCCACGGACAACTCCAGGTGTTCGGGACATATTCGATTGGCGATGTCGCACGCCTCCGACAGGTCGCGAACGAGGATGAGCGCGCCGCGCGCAGCGAGTGACGCTTCGATTACACTGCGCCGCGGCATTACCCCGAGGAGACGAGCGATGCTGGAGGCGACACTGTCCAGAAATGCATGATCGTGCGAAATCAGGATCGACTGCGCGTCTTCGTCATGCTCTGCCTGCGAGAAAAGATCCATGGCGATCCAGTCCGGATCGGTGCTTCCATCGCAAATAACCAGTATCTCTGACGGCCCCGCAACCATGTCGATTCCCACGGTGCCGAAAACACGCCGCTTCGCGGCCGCCACGTAGGCATTACCCGGCCCCACGATCTTGTCGACCGCCGGAACCGTTGAGGTTCCGTAGGCCAGCGCCGCCACAGCCTGCGCACCGCCCACAGTGAATATCCGATCGACTCCGGCGATTGCCGCTGCTGCGAGCACCATGGGATTGCGCTCACCGCCCGGGGTCGGCACCGTCATGACAATTTGCCCAACGCCTGCAACCCGAGCCGGAATGGCATTCATTAATACCGTGGAGGGATAGGAAGCCTTGCCACCCGGCACATAAATGCCCACTTTATCCAGAGCTGTGACTTTTTGCCCGAGGACAGTTCCGTCCGACTCACGGTACTCCCAAGATTCGATGCGTTGCCGCTCATGAAAACTGTGGATACGTGCCGCAGCCACTTGCAGCGCGTCGCGTTGATCCATGCTTATGGATTCCAGTGCCAGCCTGAGTGCTGACGCCGGAATTTCCAGTTCTTGCGCGCTCGAAACAGATACACGATCGAACTTCTTCGTGTAATCCATTAGTGCCGCATCCCCCCGGCGTCGGACATCGCTGATGATCAAGGCCACCGCGTTGTCGACCGAGTCGTCCTGGGCAGACTCAAATGCAACAAGTGCGGAAAACCGCGCGTCGAAATCCGGATCTGCCGTCGAAAGGCGGGCGATGCTAAGCACGCAATTTCACCGCAGCATC
The DNA here is from genome assembly GCA_945869935.1 of Bordetella parapertussis. GTDB lineage: Bacteria > Pseudomonadota > Gammaproteobacteria > Burkholderiales > SG8-39 > CAMBSA01. The sequence goes on from CAMBSA010000041.1 coordinate 2,583, forward strand.
AAACGCATTGACCAAGGGCTGCAATTGCTCATGCTTCAGCTTGAGTGCAGCCTGATTGATGATAAGACGGGAACTAACAGGCTGGATCTCCTCGACGACCTTCAGATCATTCGCGCGCAAAGTATTTCCGCTCGACACCAGGTCCACGATCACCTCGGCCAGGCCGACCAGAGGCGCGAGTTCCATCGAACCGTAGAGTTTTATTAGATCCACATGGACGCCTTTGGCGCCGAAATGCTCGCGTGCAATCTGGACATACTTCGTCGCAACGCGCAACCGTGCACCTCGTTGCACAGCCCCGGCATAGTCAAAATCGCTTTTCGACGCGACGACCATGCGGCACGCTGCAATATTGAGATCAAGCGGCTGGTAGAGACCTTCGCTCCCGCTTTCCAGCAACACATCTTTTCCGGCAATTCCGAGATCCGCCGCGCCGTAACGGACATACGTAGGAGTATCCGAGGCGCGAACGATCACCAGCCGAAGGTCGGCGCGCGTCGTTCCGATAATCAGTTTTCGGGACGTTTCAGGGTTCTCAAGCGGACGAATCCCAGCCGACTCGAGCAATGGCAGGGTTTCGTCAAAAATACGCCCTTTGGAGAGCGCGAGGGTAATCATTGGGAGTAATGGCGGTGCGGAGTACTTCGGGCCAAGAGTTTAGCCCAAAGTGGCTTAATAAACAATTAGTTAAGAAACCAACCGGTTTGCGCGGCACGGACTGGACGCCTACGCGCGAGCGTTTGGCGCAAATGTCGGTCGCTAGGCGACTCGCTCGATCCGGGCACCAAGCTGCGAGAGCCGCGCCTCGATGGCGTCGTAGCCACGATCAAGGTGATAAATCCGGTCGATCACCGTGTCCCCGTCGGCTACGAGTCCCGCGATCACCAGGCTGGCGGATGCACGAAGATCCGTTGCCATCACGTTCGCTCCCTGCAGTTTTTCGACACCGCGCACAACAGCCGTGTTGCCCGATATTTCGATTTCCGCACCGAGGCGCTGCAATTCAAGCGCGTGCATGAAGCGATTTTCGAAGATTGTCTCGGTGATCACGGCCGTTCCGCCCGCGACCGCATCGAGCGCCATGAACTGCGCCTGCATATCGGTCGGGAACGCAGGGTATGGCGCGGTTCGCAGACTCACCGAACGGGCGCGGCGCATCATGGATAGCGAAATCGTATCTGATCCGACCACAATTTCAGCGCCGGATTCCCGTAGCTTCTCCAGTACCGAGTCGAGAATGGATCCATCGGTACCCGTCAATCGCACTCGACCGCCGGTGGCCGCCGCCGCCGCGAGGAATGTCCCGGTTTCTATCCTGTCGGGCATGACCGTGTAATCGCAGCCGTGCAGTGCCGACACGCCTTCCACCGAAATTACATCAGTACCCGCGCCTGAAATTCGCGCCCCCATCGCCACAAGACATTTTGCAAGATCGACCACTTCCGGCTCGCGAGCCGCGTTTTCGATCACCGTCGTGCCTTCCGCGAGGCAGGCAGCCATCATCAGGTTCTCCGTCCCCGTGACGGTCACCAGGTCCATCACCAAGCGGACGCCGCGCAAGCGCCGCGCACGCGCGACGATGTAACCCTGCTCCATCGTGATCTCGGCACCCATCGCTGTAAGGCCCTTGACATGCTGGTCAACCGGACGAAGACCTATGGCGCAGCCGCCGGGCAGGGAAACTTTCGCCTCGCCGCAACGTGCAAGCAACGGTCCGAGGACCAGGACCGATGCCCGCATGGTTCGAACCAGATCGTAGTGCGCGAGCGGCGATGATATCTGAGCCGCCTGAAGGGTATAACCGCCCGGGGTCGCGTTGGCGCTTACGCCCATCTGTCCAAGAAGTTTCGCCATCGTCGCCACGTCCCGCAGATTCGGTACGTTCGTCAGGCGCAAGGGCTCCGCCGAAAGCAGCGCAGCGCACATGATGGGCAAGGCAGCATTCTTGGCCCCGGAAACCCGAATTTCCCCCGAGAGCGGAACGCCGCCGCGAATCCTCAGTTTATCCACGTGAGGCCTTCCATTCATCGGGCGTAAGCGTCTTCATGGAAAGTGCGTGAATCTCCTCGCGCATCCGCTCTCCGAGCACTCCGTACACCATCTGATGGCGCTGCACTCGGCTTTTTCCTTCAAATGCTGTGCTTGCAATGACCGCCTCGAAATGCTGGCCGTCACCATCGACCTCGAGAAACTCGCACGTGAGTCCTTCGAGAATATATGCACGAATCTGCTGTGGGGTCACCATGGGTATCTCCGCATTTGAGCTGTTTTTCGGTCCGGCATATGTGCCATCACTGATGGCCGTTCAGTACCGCAGTTTATAACCCCGCCTGAGGAGTTCGAGTACGACTCCGGAAACCAGCACGAGCGCCGAAACCGCCACTGCAAGACTGAGCCAAGGATTGGCATCCGAAACGCCGAAAAATCCGTAGCGAAATCCGTCAATCATGAAAAAGAACGGGTTCAGGTGGGATACCGCCTGCCAGAAAGCGGGAAGCGAATGCACGGAATAGAAGACCCCGGAAAGAAATGTCAGCGGCATGATGAAAAAGTTCTGGAACACTGCCACTTGGTCAATTTTCTCGGCGACGATGCCGGCGAGAGTTCCCAGCGCCCCCAGAAGCGCGCTTCCGACGAGCACAAAAGCGACGAGCCAGAGCGGATACTCGAAGCGCAACGGCGCGAAGGGAATTGCAACCGCCAGCACCCCGGCCCCGACAACCACTCCGCGCACCACGGCGGCGAGAACATACGCGCCGAAGAATTCCGCATACGACAGGGGCGGCAGCAGAACAAACACGATATTGCCGGTGATCTTTGACTGAATCAGTGAAGAAGAGGCGTTTGCAAACGAATTTTGCAACACGGACATCATCACCAACCCCGGCACCAGGAAGGCGGTGTACGACACGCCCTCGTAGACCTGCACCCGCCCTTCCATGACATGTCCGAAGATAAGCAGGTACAGGAGAGCTGTAAGCACTGGCGCCGCTACGGTCTGGAACCCCACCTTCCAGAAACGCAACACCTCCTTGTACAGGAGCGTCCGAAAGCCGGTCATCGATGACTATCGCCGTCAGGCAATTCAGCCGCTGCGTTCGCAGGCGCGTCAACACGCTCCTGGCCGTGATCCCCCTTGCGCATGATCTCGAGAAAGATGTCCTCCAGATCCGGCTGAAGCAATTCCATTTCGGCAATCTCGTTGCCACCCTCGCGCAACTTGGCGAGTGTAGGTTCAAGGTCCGAATATCCATCCAGCGTCAGCAGATGATCGCCACCGCCGCCCTTGTCCTCCGCACGGAAACATTCCGGGAGTGCTCCGGAGATCCGTATCCTCAGCCTCAGGCTGTGATGATGCCTGACCAGATTCTCGCGCGAATCCAGTGCAACGATACGCCCGGATTTGAGCATCGCGATCCGGCCGCAAAGCGCTTCGGCTTCCTCCAGATAGTGGGTCGTAAGGACGATGGTGTGGCCCGCCTCGTTCAAGCGCCGGATGAATTTCCACAGCCCTTGACGCAGCTCGACATCAACTCCCGCAGTCGGTTCGTCCAGGACGATCACCGGTGGACGATGCACCAGGGCCTGCGCCACGAGCACCCGCCGCTTCATTCCGCCCGATAGCGAGCGCATGTTCGCATCCGCCTTGCCGGTCAGATCGAGATTGGCCATTATTTCGTCGATCCAGGCATCGTTCGCCCGCAGGCCAAAATAGCCGGACTGGATCCGCAATGTTTCGCGCACGGTAAAAAAGGGATCGAACACGAGTTCCTGTGGGACGACACCAAGTGCACGGCGTGCAAGCCGGTACGCTTCGCGAACATCATGCCCCATGACTTTTGCGGTTCCCGAATCCTGGCGGGCGAGCCCCGCGAGAACGCTGATCAGCGTGGTCTTTCCTGCACCGTTCGGACCGAGCAGGCCGAAAAACTCGCCCTGCGCAATCGACAGACTGACTCGATCGAGTGCGAGAAGCGCTCCAAAGCGCTTGGAAATGTCGGTGACTTCGATTGCAGCTGGCATGGTGCCGGGCGGGCCCAGGCCCGGAACATTCAGGATGGCGTGGGTGAAATAAACTCGGCCACGCCGTACAAGGCGGCGAGGTTCTTCATGGAGTCCGGAAGATTGGCGAATGTCAGCGAATTGCCGAGACTTTCTGACTGCCGCAGCCATTCGAGGGCAAGGGCTACTGCGGCTGAATCCACTTCGCTCACGTTCGAGAAATCGATTACTGCGGACCCCTGCCGAATCAACGGCTCGCCCATCGTGACCAGTTCTGGGGCCGTGTCCAGCGTAACGGGACCCTGCAATTCGATCCTGTCGGCGACACGGCGTATCACGTGGACTTGCCGGCTTTGGTGGCGAGTTGCTGGTTCTTGTTCGAAAGCGATTTGATCAAGCCATCAATGCCACTGTCACGTACCTGGGTTGCGAATTCGTCACGGTAGGTGCTTATGAGGGACACCCCGCCCACCTTGACGTCGTACACCTTCCAGCCTGACGACGTCTTCTCCATGTCGTAGTCCAATGTCACTGCCTGCTGGGACCTCTGCTTTATCTCGGAACGAACAGTGACTTCAGAGTCCTCTGCGCGTGCGCGGAGAGGTTTGAAATCAATCGCCTGATCCCGATACAAGCCCAACGCGTTTGAATATGTCCGTACCAACAAGGTCCGGAACTCGTTGACAAGTTGCTTCTGCTGCTCGGGATTCGCGCGACGCCAGTTCACCGCCATGGCGATCTGCGTCATACGAGCGAAATTGAAATGCGGAAGCACTTTCGTTTCGACAAGGTCGGCAATTTTCTTGGAGTTCCCGGACTGGATTTCCCTGTCTTGCTTGATCATGGAAATCACGTCCTGGGTAATCCCTTTCACCAATGTATCCGGTGAGGGTGCGTCCTGTGCAATCGAGGCATTTATAGGCAGCAGAAACAGCAAGGAAATCAAGAAAAACTTCATAAGTACCTCTAACGAGAAACGCTGACCGGCGCCCCGGAATTGACATCCATCACCAACGCCTGGCGGGGCAGGTCTGCCCCGGGTGCCAGCGCTGCTGCCGACTCGACCTGGGAAGCATCGTCCGCAGACTTTGCATTCCGAGTCCCGTCCGGCGGGACGTCCGCCTCAGACGATTCCAGCGTGCTTTCCCTGGGGGGATCTCCGTCATATACCAGGCTGCGACGTCTCTGAAGGTACGAATCTCGAATAAAGCCGTACTTGTCGAGTGCAGCCTCTTCGAGAACCTGCACCGAGTCGAGGAAGTCCGTGCGCTTGCTGACGATGCGCACTGCTGCGAGCGAGTTACGCGTCGGCACATGCTTGATATTCAAAACGAAATCAGCCTGCCTGTCACCGACCCTGGCCAATCCGTCGCGGACGGTGCTCGGCCCCAGAAACGGTATGACCAGATACGGGCCGCTATTTATTCCCCAACGTCCGAGCGTCTGACCGAGGTCTTCGTCATGCTTTGGAAGACCGATATCACTCGCAATATCGATAAGTCCGAACAATCCGATCGTGGAATTGAACACAAATCTCGCCGTGTCCTGAATACCCTCTACGACTTTGCCCTGCAGTACCTGGTTGACCGCAATCCAGAGATCTTCAAGGTTGGAGAAAAAATTGCCCACCCCGGCACGAACCGGTTCAGGCAGGACCGCCCGATAACCCTGAGCGACCGGCTTGAGAACAGCCGAGTCGACGGTTTCGTTGAAATTGAACACTGCCCGATTGAAAGGCTCGATCGGATCACGCGGATTGGTCGCGGTCGCACAGCCGGCAAAGAGCACCGCTGCCGCAAGAAGCACAACCAAGCGCAATGACGAAATTTTAGTATTCACACCCAACGCCTTTATTCCCTTACGGTTTTTTGTCGCCTTCGGCCGCCTTACTATACAGGAACTGGCTGATCAGATTCTCCAGAACGACTGCCGACTGCGTAATCTTTAACGTATCGCCCGATTTCAAGTTGACCGAGTCTCCCCCGGCGGCAAGGCCGACGTACTGGTCCCCAAGCAGGCCAGAGGTCAATATTTTCGCGGACGTATCTTTCGGAAACACGAAACGGGAGTCCAGCGTCATGGCCACTTCCGCCTCAAACGTCTGATTGTCGAAACGGATATCGGACACGCGACCGACAACGACGCCGGAACTCTTGACCGACGCACGCACCTTCAGTCCGCCGATATTCTCGAACTTCGCCTTGATCTCGTAAGTCTGCCCACCGGACAGCGTTGACAGGTTTGCTACTTTCATCGAAAGGAACAGCAAGGCACAAAAGCCGATAGCAACGAACACACCGACCCATAAATCAAGGGTTTTTCGAGACATCATGTATCAGGCCCCCCGGAACATTAGCGCGGTCAAGATGAAATCGAGCGCAAGAATTGAAAGAGATGCAGTCACAACAGTCCGGGTGGTCGCCCCTGACACACCCTCGGCGGTCGGTGGCGCGTCATACCCCTCAAACACGGCAATCCACGTAATCGCGACGCCGAAAACGAAACTCTTGATCACCCCGTTGAGGATGTCTTCGCGAAAATCCACCGCGGCCTGCATCTGCGACCAAAATGAACCTTCGTCGACACCAATCATCACCACCCCTACAAGGT
>CAMBSA010000042.1 GCA_945869935.1 Bordetella parapertussis
AGGATGTACCCGCGATGGTGCCGTCGGGCCGGATGTTCATCCTCACCTCAGTGCGGCTGGTATTCTCGTCAGCCTTCATCTTCGGTGTGTTGCCAATCCGATCCAAAGCCGTCAGCACGACCGGCTTGCCAACATCAGACACAGGCAACGTGCCAAACGGCGCGAAAGGGTCAGTCGAGTCCAGATACAAGTCCAGGCTCGGCACGTAAGTGATGACGTGGTTGATCGGATAATGGCTGCCGATCGCCGAGAAAAGGTGGCTTGCACCGGAATTGATCATCGCCGGGCTGCTTGCAATGCCCACCGCGCTCAGCAACGACTCCAGCAAAACGACGTGATCCTTGCAATCCCCATAACGGTTGTGCAACACCAGGGATGCCGGACGCGGCACCAGTCGACCGTCGCCCAGCGCAACCGACACGTAACGGATGTTCTGAGTCACCCAGTTGTAGAGGGCCTTGACCTTTGATCGGTCACCCACCGAGTCGACGGTCAACTGCTGCGCCAGCGCCCGGATCTCGCCGGATACCTCGACATTGGGTTCGAAGAACGTCTTCGCCACCCGACCAAGCGCGCGCATGTCCGGCATCGTCGAGACGAATAGATAATCCGCGTAATGAATCAGACCCGCCGCTTCTGATTGGGGAGGCAGTACTTTGTCGCGCTGATAACGGAAGCTGTAATAGGACAACCCGTCGACCGTCTTCACCAGCCCCCCGCTAATACCGCGTTTGTCGACGTAGAGCTTCCTTGACTCAGGCAGCACGAAGCTCGCCTCCCATTCCCTGAACGCGAAGCTCGGGGAAAGCACGAATGATCGGGAAAACTCGCCTGGATACGGAACGGTATGAACCCGAGACAACGCCTCGTAGGCAATCAGGCCACCCACTTCCACCCTAGGGTAAATAATGGCCTTCACCTTGCTGTCGGAGTAATCCGCTACGCCCCCCCTGTTGTCCTCCTCCCTGTCGCGTATGGCCGAAGGCATTACAGAGACCCTCGCCCCTTCAGCGGTCACCGTCCACGCCTCCACAGAGAGAATGTCCTCCTGACTGGAGATGTAGCCGATCTCCAGGCTGCCGTTATCCTCCGCGCCTTTTGGAGTACGGATACGTCGGGCGTGCTCCATCTTCTGGCTGTAGGTTCCGTCGGCATTGACAACGAACGTCTGACGATCCCGCTCGACAGAAAAAGGCGGGGCGTAAGAACGTTGCGCCCAAGACGGCACGGCTCCGAAGACACATGCCAAAAATGCCAAAACGTGTGCATTGCGACTAGCATTCAAAAGATGCCCTTTCAATACGTTGACGGAAAGCGCTCGCCGTGAGGGGCTGCCAAGCGCACCGGAAAGTATGCGGATCGCCGGTCTCACTGGATGAGCTATCTGCTTCCGGATCGGAAAACCCGAAAAACGCCTCTGCGCATATCTCGAGAACCTGTTCTCCTGATGAGACAACGCCGAAAATAACCTTGCCTTGTCTCATACAGTGAGACAACGATTCACTAGGGTCACCAGGCGCCCATTATCGGAGCCTGACCATGCCATCGACTTCACTATCAGCCCCGCTGCCTTCGAAAGTCTTCAAGGCAACCGCGCTTCACGCCACACGTGAAGGCTGGCTGTTGCTCGCCACTACGCAACTCGCCCAGGAAATTTTTGCTCCGCACGGATATCGCGTTCCGAAGGTGAAAGTCTCTGTGGGCTATGCCAGCACTGGTCTGCGCAGCAGCGCCATCGGACAATGCTGGTCCAGGAAAAGCGCCGCAGATGAAACAAACCACGTTTTCATTTCCCCGTCCCTGGGCACCGCGTATGAAGCCATCGATACCCTTACCCACGAACTGGTCCACGCCGTGGACGACTGCGAGCACAAACATGGCAAGGAATTCAAGAAGATAGCGCTGGCCATCGGATTGCAAGGGCCTATGCGGAGCGCCGGCGCCGGCCCCGCGCTGAAGAAACGCCTGGAGTCCTTGCTCGCGAGGCTGCCTCCTTATCCGCACGGCAGGTTGAAGGTCAGCCACCATCGCCCCGTTTCCGTACCACCGCCAAAAGCCGAGTGCGAAAAATGCGGCTACAGGGTGACCGTGCCCAAGCGCTTTCTGCATCTGGGGCCACCGATCTGCCCTACACATATGACTCCGATGAAGGAACTTGGGGAGTGGGTTTGAATTGCTCGTCCGCCGGTTTCTCCATCACCGCGTATTCCGATTTTCCTCTTAATACTGCCTTACGGCAGACGAGCCGTCGATCTGCACCTGCAAATAGACTCTTGGGGCAATCGACATTGGACCAATCTGAGCCTAATCTGGATGGCTGCGTATTTGTGATTTGACGTGGCCAAGTCGCGTTATATTTCTAATTTATCAATTACAAGGTGTTTGCTTACGTGCCACAGCCACGCACATTCAATCAGCGGATTGCCATCGACCGTGCCAGGACGGGGGACGCAACGGATGCTGAACTCTTAAAAAGCATAAAAACGGCCGAGGAGTTTGGAAATTCTGGTGCAGCGGCCGAACTACGCGCGATTCTTCAGGCACGACGCGGCGCTCGTGCTGTCAGACGAATTTCCGAGACGCACAAAGAAGGATCTGCAGAATGGGCCTTCGCACAATTTAGCGCTGCTCCGGCGACCGTCTATTCATGGTCCGCACTGACTCAGGACGGCGATGTAGTTGTAAATCTCTGGGACGATTTCCGCGATTTCGACCGGGCCACGTTCCAGCCCATACCGTGGTCGCGCGAACCAGTGAAAAAAAAGATCGGAACTCGAACCCAGTTCTTTATTACTCTTGGAATTGCAAAGGCATCCCGCGAAGGCCTGCTGCGTGTAATCCTCTCAACCGCGGTCGACCGCGATACGCGACCGGTCAAAAGAACGCCAGGCAAGACCCGCCCTTGGCTTAACGAGGACGGATCGCCGGTACTGATACAAGTTGTCGAACTGCGAATGCCGTCTGCCTCGGATCTTGGAGGATATTGGCGCGCCGAACTGGCAGAACCTTTGAAGCGTCCGCGCAGCCCGTTTCCGTACGCCCCGACTGCGTAATCGGGAAAATCGGCAACCATAACTGTCCATCCACAATAGGCTCGGGTTCAAAACGTCGCCGTTTTTCTGCAAGGTTTCAATGGGCCTATTTGTCCGAATCGCCCTGTGCAAGCCAATTTCTGAGCATGCTCAACTCTCGTTCCTGAGCGCCCAAGGCGCCGTCGCAAAGGATCAGTTCCGGACACTCCGGCGGGAATTCGAAACCACTGTCGTCAAGAGCGCGCCAATTGTTGTTTCCGTGAACGCGGATGTATTCCTGAAGCTCTTTCCATCGAGAGTTTCTGCCAATGCAGGCTTCACCCGTAACGCCGGAGATCTTGCCGCGAAACGGTTCGGAAAAATATTCAAGAAGCCTCTTGAACGAATGATGAAATCGCCAACTCGAGGAAATAACGACATCAAGGTCGAACTCGGCGATGGTCAGGGCAAGAAAATCAACCCTGCAGAAATAATCTTCAACTTGGGCTCCGTTAGGGTGAAGAACACCGTCGAAATCGAGGAACAGCGTTGGCGATGCCGACTTGGAATTCGTGCGCATCCTTGCGCTCTTTCGGAACATGGAGTGGGCAGGTCCCGTTCGGGACCCGCATAGTATTTCCGAAAGGTTACACAACAATCGACCTAATCAGACGATCGCCCCGCTCAAGGCCGCGGTTCGCTGCCGCCCGGTCCGGCGCTGCCGCGGCGCACCGGCGCCCTGCGCAAGCGAGCCGAGTCGTGCCCTTCCATTTTGAATGCCGCGAGATGGACGACCCTTTCTTGGTGAACGAGTGCCCCACCAGCAATTGCATCACTATCGATTCGTACGTTTTCCCCTTCGCCGACCGCCCTGAAAGTTTCGGTGGCTGCAGCCTTCATTTCCTCGATGAAATGCCGCACCGCCTCCTCGACGGGGAGCACGGTTTTGGGCATGACGGTTTCAGCGGCATCCATTGCATAGCTTCGGACAAGCTTCGGCAGGTAGCGGGAAAAGGTACCGGGACTATCGAAGATTTCAAGCCCCACGACCTTGCCGTCTATCGCAAACACGGCACCACACTGGCCTGGGATGGCGGACACAGCCCCGACGTAGCCATCGAGCCGAAGCTTTTCTTGTTCGAAGACGTCACCCATGGCACCGGTCTCGGACCGCGCAGAAAAGGCTGCGGACTTCTGCGCGATATCGTCCCAGACCTCTCGCTGATCGGACCGATAGGTTCCGCTGTCGCGCAGCGAAGCGCTCACCTGCCGTACCTTCTTGGCGCGCGCCTTCAGGAAAAGCGCCCGATCGGCAGAGGCGAATTCATTCGAGTTGTAGCGCCAGCGTCCGTGCTCCACGCACGACACGGGTATGACGATCTTGCTGCGCCCCCCTACGAGCACGGTGATGTTCAGTACCCTGTTTTGACGCGCCCCTACCAGTTCCTCTCCGTCAAGCAGGAGCACCCCCACGTCGGCATCGTTTTCGAACGCCAGCTCCGGCACGCTGCCGCCTTCGGAAATCTCGGTCACTCGGGCCAATTTGCGCATCAGGGCTTCGTCAAGCACGATGTAGTCCGGATCCTGTGATGCTCCGGCGACGAGCGGAAACACGGCGAGATTTGCAAAAGCCTGCGGTGCGGACAGCGACAACGTGGATAGGGTGTCATTGATCAGCTTCATTCGAGCCTCCGGTTGAACGCCGGGTGAGCGGATGAATTACCTGCTCCGGCCGGCCATACAACCCAGTATCGGGGTTGAAAGTCTCAACAAGTGAGCCTGCCGGAAAATCAACATGGGCGCGGCTCGCCAAGGGTATCGAAGAGCGAAATCGTACCGAATACCTGCCCGACTCTCCGAAAGTGGCCCCCCCAGCGGGAATCCTCGTGGAACGGCTCGGGATAGCCGTGCTTGCCGCCGGCCTGCCCTCAGTTGTAATGCTTCAGCGCCGACTGGAGCGCCTTCTTCAAGCTGCCGCGCAGTGACGCCGGCCCGATCACTTCGACATCCGGACCGTAGCGGAGGATGTCCATGACCAACTCCCGGTCCTCGCTGTAGGGGAGTTCCAGAACATACGAGCCGTCGGGCTCGGTCCGCGCCTTTTGTTTGGAATGCCATTTCTCGGATGCGACCCAGCGAGCGGCCGTGGGCGAAAACTTGAGCGTCGCCCAGCTGGTTTTCTTCCCCGAAAAAATCCCGTAACCCGAGGCGAGAAACTCCTCCATCTCGGCCTCGGGGACGCTCCTGGCGCCCGTCTCCAGTATCTCGGCCCTGCGTATGCCATCCAGAGAAAAACTGCGCAATCCCTGCCGCAGGTGGCACCAAGCGTCCAGGTACCAGTTCTGACGGTAGAAAACGAGTTTTTGGGGTGAAACTTCACGCGTCGTCAGGGAGTCATTCGAACGGGCGTAGTAGTCGATCCTCATGCGACAGCGGTTGAACACCGCGGTTGCCGCCGCCTCGAAGAACTTCGGTTGCGGCGCACGCCGCCCGAGGTGAAGGATACGAACCCTGCGCTCGACCTCCTTGAACGAGTGGTCGGCACTTTCCATCAGAGACCTCAGGCGCTCCTGCAAAGGCTCGATGTGCCGGGCGAGCATTCCGGGCTGTATCCCGGCAAGCAGATTGTGCATCGTGAGGAGAGCCGCGGCCTCGGATGCGTTGAACCAAAGCCCGGGGAACTCCTGGCGCTGGCTTTTCCCGTCCCCCTTGCGAAATCGATAGCCGCTGGCGTCCCGGTCGTAGTCGATCGGGGTTTTCATGCGGCTGCGCAGGTATTCGAGGTCTCGGTAGAGCGTCGCGCGGGATACCTCGAGTTCGTCGAGCATGGCCTTGAAGGTGACGACCTGCCTTGCCGCGATCATCTGCTCAATCTTGAAAATGCGCTCTGTCTTGTTCATCGCCCCCCCGTCGAACGGATCGGCTTGCCAGCCCTGCCGCCTCGGAACTGTAGCACCAATGTCTCACCGCATGAGACTCGCTTGCAGTATGCTGAAAAATTGCCTCTCTTCCCGGAAGCGCCAATGGCAACCAAAAAGCTCTACAAACCCGACGCGCCAGAGCCCTTCGCGCTCAGCCGCTCGAAGGTAGAACTGTTCATCAATTGCCGGCGCTGTTTCTACCTCGACCGACGCCTGGGCATTGCGCGACCGGCAGGGTTTCCCTTCAACCTGAATTCGGCAGTGGACACCCTGCTCAAACGCGAGTTCGACCGTTACCGCGTCGAGCACCGCCCCCATCCGCTCATGGTCGAAGCGGATGTCAACGCAATCCCGCACGCGCATCCGGAGTTGGAGAATTGGCGCAACAACTTCAGGGGTATTCGGACCACCCACGAGCCGACCCGGCTCCAGCTGTTCGGCGCCATCGATGACCTGTGGCATGACGAGCAGACGGGGGAGCTAATCGTGGTGGACTACAAGGCCACCTCCAAGATGACCGAGGTGACGCTCGATGCCGATTGGCAGGACGGCTACAAGCGCCAGATGGAGTTCTACCAGTGGCTGCTGCGCCGCCAGGGACTTGCGGTGGCAAGGCGGGGCTGGTTTGTCTACTGCAACGGGCGACGCGACATGGCGAGCTTCGATGCGCGCCTGGAATTCCGGATCAAGCTCATCCCCTACGACGGCGATGACCGGTGGGTAGAAGGCACGCTTGAGGCGATACACGAAACGCTGCATGCGTCGCAACCTCCCGCGCAGAACGAGGACTGCGAATACTGCCGATTCGCCGCGAAGGCAGCAGGCGCCTGATCGAAATCACCTCGAGGGAAACCCCATGACCGCACAGATCTCGGAAAAGCTCACTTACGAAGGGCGCCAGCTGTCGATGTGCAGCGAGCCTCTGAGCGACTACTTTTCCCTTGCGGGCATCCGTCCCGGCTTCGAGTCCAACTGCACTGCGCTCTGGCGAGGATACGTCGGCGAGTGGGAGATTCTGGACGGCCGAATGTACTTGACCGGACTCAGCGGGACGCTCGAGGATGGAACGGAGGCAACGCTCGAAACGTTCTTCCCCGGCTTCCGGGAGCGCGTCTTTGCGCACTGGTTTTCGGGCCGGGTTCGTGTTCCGCAAGGCAAGATGCTCGACTACGTTCACATGGGTTATGCCAGCACCTACGAGCGCGATCTGTTTCTCGACATCGAACACGGGGTTCTTCGGGGCAGCAGCATGCGCGAAAACGGCACGTCCCCTGAACCCGATGCGCCCGAGGGCTACGGCGTCGGCGCGATGACCGTCTTCCCTCGTCTAAAAAAAGACGAGGAGGCCTGATCTTGATATATCTCTACGGTTACTTCGCCATCGGCGTTGCTGTTCTAGTTATCATTTTCGCTGCTCACCTGATATCTCAGAAGCGCGAATCAGAGTTCACAAGGGGCATGAAGGACGCCTTGTACCCGGAGCGAAAAACGTGGCGATATCTACTCCTGAACACTTTCGTGGTGCCTCCCCTGGCTGCCCTGCTTGTCCTCGCCGTTTGGCCAGTGGTTTTCTACATGAAAAGCAAGGAGATCTGGGGGGGGAACTCTCCGATTCCTGATGAGGCAGAGAAGAAGTTCGCCGTCACCGAAGGCGATTTGCTGGAAAAGCTGTCGATTCCGGAAATAGAGGCACGAGAAAGAATCGTCGATCCGATGGGCGCTGTGCCCAACTTACCGTTCGGACACCTGAACGCCGCGTGGCTGAAGTTCAAAACCGCCATGGAGCCTCACGATTCCCTGTCCAGTTTCTCTGCACGATGGTTGCCGGGCTGGGGGCGCGAGGAGATCCTCGTCGGTTACGTGATCGTGAGCGGTGACCGTATTGGCGCGCACTTCCTGACAGCGCGAAAACTTCCGAACGACGATTGACCCGTGATGAAAAAACACTCGCATAGGGCAATCAGCGATTGATGTTTCCGCGCTGCCATTGTGCGAAGACACATTGGGGACGAAAATAGGCAAACAAAGCAGAATGTCAAACTCCTTCCATATCAGACAGCGTTGCCTCATGTCCAAATGAACAATTCCCCTGAGTCTGCCGGCCATCCTGCTCCGCAATCGCCAACGAGCAACATGGGTGAGGTGATTGCCGAACTTCGAAAACTCCTCGCTATCCCGCCAGCCGAGCGCCCCCCGGAATGGCAAAGCGACCTTGGACCCCTGATCGGTGCGCTTGGAGGCGACTTTTCCAGACAGGAGAATCCGGAGGTTGCCCTTGTTCAAATCACCCTTGTCTCGCTCGCCGCACAAAAAGGCAGCAAGGATGCAAAAAAAAGGGCACTCAAACCTACCAGATGGATTTCAAGCGCACCCCCAAGTGTTTCAGAGCTATTTCGTGACATCGATGAAGCTCGATCTGCTGTTCGCGTTCTTCAGCCCTTGAGAACCGATTGGCTCGAAGGCTATGTCTGTAGTGAATTATCGAAGAACAAATGGCCCGCCTTGACGGCATCTTTTGTGGATTGGTTGCTTAAGACAACTCCAACCGTAGAAGCCTTTCTGCAAGCGCTGAACAGAATTGCCCAGCAATCGGGCGCCATCCATGACACGTGGATAACCACTGTATTGGAAAACGCCACGAAGCTTCTCGCAAAGTCCCGCTTACCTGCCGGTGTCGGGATCATGGCGGAGGCTGCGGAATTTGCCTTGCGACTTGACTCATATGCGCCCGGCAGTTCGGCTACCAGTATTGCGGCTACGAAACAAAAAACGCGCAGTGCGCTCCTGACGTTGATTTCCCAAGCCTCAAGTCTGGAACCATCCGTACTCGTACAAGGCGCCGCGGTTGCGGCAATCAGCAGTTTGTGCCCACCTTCGGGAGCGAAGAAGGACTCCGCGCCGCTTGAGCTCGAAATCTTGTGCAGGCGAACGATCAGCTTGCTTGCAGTACTCATGCCAAGTGCGGACCAGACACACCGAGCACATTACTGCGAGATATGGAGCGCCTATCGCAAGCGACTGCCCAAAGCAGATCAATGGCTAAAGAATTCAGCAAGAGAAACTCCCATTTTGAATCTGTTGCAGTCCTCTCAGGAGGATCAAGCAGCCCCACAGGATCTTGGAGTAACAGCGGGTCTGGAACCCGTTCTTTGCGAACTCGTCGTCAACTGGGATGACTACTACGCGCACCAATCA
>CAMBSA010000043.1 GCA_945869935.1 Bordetella parapertussis
GTACTCGATCACCACCTCGTCCGGACCGATGAAGTAGGCGAACACGTTGTTGCCCGGGCCGTGGCGGCCGACGCCCCATTCGATCGGGTAACCCGCATCCTTCACCCGGCCCGCGCCGCGCATCACCGACTCGAGGTCCGGCATGTAGAAGGCAATGTGATTGAGACTGCTCGCTTCGGCGTAGGCGAGCGCGATCTGGTGGTGGTCGGAATTGCAGCGCACGAAGTTCATCATCTTCGTGCGGTCGGACACGCGGAAGCCGAGCACGTCGGTGAAAAAAGAGGTCGACTTCGGCACATCCGTCGAGCACAGCACCACATGCGAGAGGTGATCCGGCACATCCGCCTTCTCGGACGCATCGGCGTGCGTCGCATCGCCCGCGACAATGGTGAAATGCCGGCCTTCGGGATCGCGAAAGGCAAACCCGTAGCCGCCCGCCGGGTCCTTGGCCGCACCGGCCTCACCCACCGGGCCGGCACCCGCCTTGCGAACAGCCGCTGCCAGTGCATCGACATCCGCCCGCGAGGCGGCGTTGAAGCAGACGTCGAGTAGTTCCGCTGCAGGTCGCGGATGCAGGGAAAGCAGGTGGTGCGGCGAACCGGAACCGCGCAGGTACACCGCGCCGTCCTGTCGCGCGACCGGGGCGAGCGCCCAGGTGGCGGTGTAGAACGCCTCCGCCGCCGCCACATCGGGCGTGCCGAGCGCGACACTGCGCAGACCGCCCGGTCGAACAGGCGAAGTCGTGGTCATCGTTCTCTCCGGTGATGAAAGTCAGCGCGAACAGACGTTTTGGTTCGCCACGGATTTTATCCCCGTACTGCCATCCCAAACCGGTTGCCGGCACGCACATGTCGCATTGACCGCACGATCGGATATCCCGACAATGACTTCACAAGACCTCGACCGCGCGCGAACGAGTCCGCGCAGGAGAAGATCGGTCAACTGCTGACTGTAGTCCCGCCCTGTGCACCCTCGCGTATCGCGTTTGACGACAAGCAGCACGAATCGCTCCCCCCGGAGGAAATCATGAAAGCCATCCCGTTCGTACTTGCCGCGCTGCTGCTTGCCGGCGTCAGCCCGCTCGCCGCCCAGACCTATCCGGAGCGCCCGATCCGAATCGTGGTTCCGTTCCCGCCGGGCGGCGGCAGCGATATTTCGGCGCGCTCGGTGGCCGATCCAGTCTCGCGCGCACTCAAACAGTCGGTGGTGATCGACAACCGGCCCGGCGGACAGACGGTCATCGGCAGCGAGATCGTCGCGCGGTCCGCACCGGACGGATACACCCTGCTGCTTTGCACCGACGACACGACTTCAGTCTTTGCTGCCTACGGCGTGAAACTGCCCTACGACCCGATCCGTGATTTCGCCGCGGTTTCGGGCATCGGTCAGGCGAGCCTGGTGCTGCTCGCCAATGCAGGCGTCGGCGTGAAGTCGCTCGCGGAGCTCGTCGCGCGCGCGAAGGCAAACACCGGCAAGCTGAGCTTCGGTTCGCTCGGCACAGGCAGCCCGCACTTCCTGTTCTTCGAAGGCTTCAAGCTGGCAGCCGGCATCCAGCTGCTGGACGTTCCGTACAAGGGCACAGCGCAGGCGGTGACCGACCTCATCGGCGGGCAGGTGGATCTTATGGTCGTGGGCGCGTCCACGGCCAAGCGTCACGAGGAAAGCGGGCGCGGCGTCGTGCTCGCCGCCACCGGCGAAACACGCAATCCCTTCGCGCCGTCGGCGCCGACCTTCATCGAATCCGGCTATCCGAACATGACGATGGTGAGCGGATTCGCCCTGTGCGGCCCGGCCGGCGTACCGCGTCCGATCGTCAATCGGCTGCATTCCGAGATCGTCAACGCCCTGAAGGACCCGGCGGTGGCGGGACGGCTCGCGAGCATCGGTCTCACGCCCTGGCCCGGATCGCCCGAGGACGTCGATGCCTCGGTGCGTCGCACCACCGAAGTCTACCGCCGGACCATCCAGGCCACCGGCGCCAAGATGGAAGGGCGATAGCCATGCCCTTTGCTCAGAACGGCGACGTCCGGCTGTACTACGAATCGCACGGCGACGGCCCGGCGGTCGTGTTCGTGCACGGCGGCAACGGCAACACGCTGTCCTGGGTCCATCAGGTGCCGCATTTTTCGAAGCGATACCGTTGCGTGACTGTCGACCTTCGCGGCTTCAAGCATTCGACGATTCCGATTGAGCTCTATCATCTGCGCCACTACGTGCCGGACATGCTCGCGGTGCTCGACCAGGCGGGCATCGCGAAGGCCGCGTTCGTCTGCCAGTCGCTCGGGGCATGGGCCGGTATGTCGATGGCGGTGAAGCACCCGGAGCGCGTGAGCTGTCTCTTGATCAACGGTTCGCCCACGCCGGTAAACTCCCCGGAAAACCAGTACGTACTGCAGAAGTCCATCGCGACTTCGCAGGCAGTGCAACGCGGTGAATTGCCCAACGCCCGATCCACCGGCATGTCGGAGCGCTTCATGCAGGAACAACCCGCACTGACCTTTCTCTACGAAGCCCTCGGCCGCCTGAACGGCCCGCGCCGCACCGGGACCATGACCGATGAGGACGTGATGATCCAGCCCGCCGACTTTGCCGGCTACAAAACGCCCACGCTGATCATGGGCGGACGCCACGATCACTTCCTGACACCTGAACATCACGTGCATATCGCGAGCGTCGTTCCGGGCGCGAAGCATCACACCTTCGAGGGCTCCGGCCACTCCGCCTACTGGGAGGAACCGTTCGAATTCAACCGGGTGGTGGGGGAGTTCCTCGACAGTTGCCACGCCTAGCAAGGACCGGAGCGTGAATTGGCCAGCCACGCGGTAACGCGTTTACATTACTATCGACTTCCGTTAGTATTTGCCATGCCGATCAAGTCGTTCAAGTGCGAGGATACGGAGAGCCTTTTCAACGGTACCCGGATCAAGCAATTCGCAAACATTGAGACCGCCGCCATGCGCAAGCTGGCAATGCTGAATCGGGCCGGCGTACTCGACGACCTCCGTGTGCCTCCGGGCAACAGGCTGCAGGCTCTGAAGGGCAAACGCTCCGACCAGCACAGCATTCGTATCAACGACCAGTTTCGCGTTTGTTTCGTCTGGACCAATGCCGGCCCCGAAGAAGTCGAAATCGTGGACTATCACTGAGCGAAAATCATCATGCGCAAAATCCCTTACCCACACCCCGGGGAAATCCTGATCGAGGAATTTCTGAAGCCGATGGGAATTACACAATACCGTCTGGCGAAGGAAATCGGCGTGCCGCAACGCAGGATCGGAGAAATAGTAGCCGGCACCCGAGGAATCACCGCCGATACGGGTCTGCGGCTATCCCGTTTCTTCGGCATGTCCGAAGGCTTCTGGATCGGCCTGCAGACGGACTATGAGGCCGCCCGGACCAAGGACACGCTTGCAAAGACTCTTGCGAAGATTACTCCGTGGTCAGCCGCGGAGCCGCGTAGCCCTGGCTAGAGAATTCGACCAATCGGTAAGGTCCCCGCCATACACACCGGCGCGCTGGAACTTATCTACGCGGCGCGCAGGAACGAACTGAATATCTGACGCGTATCGCCGCAGGTAAGGCCGAGATCGGTGAGATGCGGCCCGGCATTGCAGGCAAGGCACTGACCCGACAGCGCCTTGAAGGTGCGGTAGGGCCCCTGCCATTTCACGATGCGCCCCGCCGCCTCGACCACTGCGTGGTGCTCGCGCGCGACGTCCTCAGGTGCTTTCGCCGAAAGCAGTCCGGCCACCGGGAAGGCGACGCTTGCGACCAGCTTTCCGCCTTGCACCACCGCGTCGCCGCCGCCCATGCCGATCACGGTGTTGGCGGCGAGCGCCATCTCCTCCGGATCGAAGCCGTAGGTGACGAGGTTGTGCGAATCGTGCGAATAGCTGGTGGCGTACGAGCCGCCCCAGCGGTCCCAGCCCTCGATAATCGCCACCTGCGGCGTGGCGGCACTGCGTCCGTGCCGATGGATCACCGTCATCACCGACACATCGTCGGGGATCACCGCGAAGCCATCCTTCACGTCCACCTCGCGCTCGCTCCATGAATTGAAGCGCGCGCCCTTGATCGTTCGCACCACCGCGCGGCCGTTGGTGATGTCGGGAATCCGCAGGCGGAAATCGTCGGCGGTGAGCGGCTCGACCTTCATCGTCTTCGTCGGCAGAGACACCACCGGCGGATGCAGTTCCTCGAGCAGTTTGCCGTTCGCCGCGACATGAAGGCCAGAGGTATACACATGTTCGACCGCGATGCCCGCGAGGTCGGAGAGCACGATCAGGTCGGCGCGACGGCCGGCGCACACCAGGCCCAGGTCCTCGCGTCGAAGACGGATCGCGTTGTTGATCGTGGCGCAGCGGATCGCCTGCACCGGGCTCATCCCGTAACGGACAAGGCGACGCACGACATCGCACATGCCGCCCTTTTCCAGAAGGTAATCGGGGAACACGTCGTCCGTACATACGGTAAGGCTGGTCGGGATCACCGGAAGCGACAACACCGCCTTCACTGCATCCGGCAGCATGTAGTCGTGCGAGCCGCGCAGTTCCACCGTCATGCCGGCACGCAGTTTCTCCAGCGCGTCCTCGCCCGAGGTGATCTCGTGATCCGCCGAGATGCCGGCGGCGAGATAGGCCTGCAGACGCTCGGCGCTCAATCCGCGCGCATGGCCCTCGATGATCTTGCCCGAGGCGAGCGCCTCGGTGAGGATGCCGATCATGCGCGGGCTCGCCTCGAGCACCGCTCGCATGTCCATCACTTCGGCCAGGCCCGCCACCTCCGGCCAGCCCATCAGTTCGCGGATCTCCGGCGCCTGGAAATCCGCACCCGAGGTCTCCAGCCCCGGCGCCGCCGGCACGCAGGAGGAAGCCTGCACGATGAAACGCATCGGCAAGCCACGTGAAGCCTGCACCGCCCAGCGCACGCCTTCCAGCCCCAGCACGTTCGCAAGTTCGTGCGGATCGCAGAAGATGGTGGTGGTGCCCTGCGGCAGCACCACCGAGCAGTAGTTGTGCGGCAGCATGTGGGAGGACTCGAAATGCACATGGCCGTCGATCAGGCCGGGGGCGATCCAGCGCCCCGACACATCGTGAATTCGGGTGGCCTCCTTGTACTTGCCGCGCGGATGCACGCTCGCGATCATCTCGCCCACGAGGCCGACGTCCGCCTCGCGAAGCTCGAGCGTCGCCACATCCACCACCGTGCCGCCGGTGAGCAGCACATCGAAGGGCACTTTGCCCTGCGCCGCCGCGATCGCGCGCTGGCGGATGTCCATGCCTATCGGTTCATTCATCGCTAGATTTCTCCTGAACCGCCAAGGTACGCAAAATCAAAATCGGAAGGCTTCGGAACAGGGAGGGCGGGAGAACCCGCCCTCCCCGTTACCCCTCCCACCCCGGCAAAGCCCGCGTCGAGCGGGCTTTGTTTCGAGCAGGAGGGTCTTTCTTGGCGGCCTTGGCGTCTTGGCGCCTTGGCGGTAAAAAAAGATTTACTCGGGCTTGATATCCGATGCTTTCACGATCGCCGCGAACTTGTCGTATTCCTTCTGCAGGAACTGGCCGAATTGCGCCGGCGACAGGTTGGCCGGCTTGAGCGCGAGGTCCCCCATGCGGCGGGAGATGTCCGGGTCCTTGAGCACCGCCTGCATCTCGGTGGCGAGCTTGTCGACGATCGGCTGCGGCGTCTTCGACGGCGCGAACAGGCCGAACCAGACCAGCACGTCAGCACCCTTCACGTCCGAACCTTCGGCGAGCGTCGGGATCTCCGGCGCGCTAGGCCAGCGCGACGGATCGGTGAGGCCGAAAGCCTTGATCTTGCCCGCCTTCACCTGCTGCTGCACCATCACCAGCGGGAGCACCGCGAGGTCGATCTGGTTGCCCTGCAGGTCGGTGACGATCTGCGCGCCCACCTTGTAGGGCACGTGGACCATGTTGACGTTGCCCTTCTGGTTGATCATCTCGCCCGCGAGATGCAGCGAGGTGCCGATTCCTGAAGATGCGTAACTCAGCTTGCCCGGCTGCGCTCGCATCATCCGCACGAGTTCGGCGGCGTTGTTTGCCTTGATCTCGGGCTTGCCCACCAGCACCAGCGGCGAGCTGCCCACCAGCGCGATCGGCGCGAAGTCCTTGAGTCCGTCGTACTTCACCGTGGAGGGCGTAACCAGCTTGGCGATCACGATCGAGCTCTCCACCGAGAACAGCAGGGTGTAGCCGTCGGCCGCCGCATTCGCCGCCTTCTGCGTGCCGATCACGCCACCCGCGCCCACTGCATTGTCCACCACCACCTGTTGACCGAGACGCTCGGAGAGTTTCGGCACGACAAAGCGCGCCACCGCATCCACGCTGCCGCCGGGCGCATAAGGGACGATCATCGTGATCGTGCGCGAAGGATAGGCCTGGCTGTGGGCAAGGCCCGCCGCCGTCAGAAGTGCGAGCGCGGCAGCGACGCGGAAGGAACGAAGGCGCATGATGTCCTCTGAAAATTAGGGGAAAAGCGGTTGGAGAGAAGTCTGTCGGAAATTGATTATACGGCGCGATTCTGTGGTGCTCCGGGCCTGCACCCCCGCGGTGCGCAACGCACCCTATCGAGTCAGCCACCTGTTCCAAACCCTCTATAAACTTTCCAATCTTTCATGGACTTGGCGAACTCTCATGCGTGACCCTGCCCCGACCGCCGTCCATCTCAAGGACTACTCACCACCCGCATTTCTGATCGCGACGGTGGATCTCGACGTGGACATCCACGAGGAGCACACGCAAGTCCGCGCGCGGATCGAGGTCAGCCGCAACCCGAAATCCGCGGCACAGGACTCAGCGCTTGAACTCGACGGCGACGAGCTCGAATTGCTGTCGGTCGCAATCGACGGGCGCACCCTGGCTGCCACGGAGTACCGAGTCGACGGCGGCAAACTTTGCCTCGCGAAGGTTCCCGCGCGCTTCGCGCTCGAAACGGTGGTGCGGATCCATCCTGAAACAAACACCAAGCTCGAGGGCTTCTACGCCTCGAAGACCGGCCTCTTCACCCAGTGCGAGGCCGAAGGCTTTCGCCGCATCACGTATTTCATCGACAGACCCGACGTGCTCGCGCGCTACACCGTCACCCTGCACGCGGACAAGGTGAAGTACCCGGTGCTTCTCGCCAACGGCAACCCAAGCTCCGCTGCCGACGAATCCGGCGGCCGGCACCGCGCCACCTGGACCGACCCCTTCCCCAAGCCCTGCTATCTGTTTGCGATGGTGGCGGGCAAGCTCGACCGGCTGGCGGATACCTTCACCACCGCCTCCGGGCGCACGGTGCAACTCTCGATTTACGTTGAACCGGGCAAGCTCGACCAGTGCGCCTGGGCGATGGATTGCCTCAAGCGTTCGATGACCTGGGATGAAAACGTGTTCGGCCTGGAAGTCGACCTCGACCATTACATGATCGTAGCGGTGGGCGATTTCAACATGGGCGCGATGGAGAACAAGGGCCTCAACATCTTCAACACCAAGTACGTTCTCGCCCGGCCGGATGTGGCCACCGACAACGACTACATGTTCATCGACCGCGTGATCGCGCATGAGTACTTCCACAACTGGACCGGCAACCGCGTCACCTGCCGCGACTGGTTCCAGCTGTCGCTCAAGGAAGGCCTTACCGTGTTCCGCGACCAGGAATACGGCGCCGACACCTACTCCCGCCCGGTGCAGCGCATACAGGAGGTGCGCGCGCTTCGCGCCGCCCAGTTCCCCGAGGACGCCGGACCGATGGCGCACCCGATCCGGCCGCAGTCCTACATGGAGATCGGCAACTTCTACACCGCCACCGTCTATGAAAAAGGCGCGGAAGTCGTGCGCATGATCCACACCCTGCTCGGCGCGGAGAAGTTCCGCCTCGGCATGGACCTGTACTTCAAGCGACATGACGGCCAGGCAGTGACCTGTGACGATTTCGTGCAAGCGATGGCCGATGCCTCGGGCATCGATCTCGGTCGCTTTCGCCGCTGGTACGACCAGGCGGGAACGCCGGTGCTCGACATCCGCGGCGAGTTTGATGCCGCCGCACGACGCTACACCCTGCATGTGCGCCAGAGCTGCCCGCCGACGCCGGGCCAGCCGGACAAACGTCCGCTGCACATCCCGTTTGCGGTCGGACTTGTAGGCGCAGACGGCGCCGATCTCCTGCCCGAGGGCACGCGCATGCTGTCGATGCTCGAGGCAGAGCACAGCTTCGTTTTCGACAACGTGCCGTCCGAACCGGTGCCCTCGATCGCGCGCGGCTTCTCCGCACCCGCCATCCTCAACTTCGACTACAGCGACGACCAACTCGCGCATCTGCTCGCCAACGACAGCGATGCCTTCAACCGCTGGGAAGCGGGGCAGCGGCTGGCGGTCAAGCTGATACTCACCGGAGTCGATGCGCAACGCACCGGCAGGCCCTTCGCCGTGCCCGCTGCGTTTTCGGCCGCGTTCGGCAAGGTGCTTGCCCGAGCGGCCGCCGACCCGGCTTTCACCGCCGAAGCCCTGATGCTGCCCTCGGAGACCTACCTCGCCGAGCAGATGGCGGTGGTCGACCCAATGGCAATCCACGCGGTTCGCACGCGCCTGCGGCGCGAGATTGCTGCCGCCCTGAAGGATGCGCTGCTGTCGGTCTATCGCGACTACGCGGCCAAAGGCGCCTACTCGCCCGACGCGGCATCGGCGGGACGGCGCGCCCTGCGCAACGCCTGTCTTGGCTATCTGATGGAACTCGACGACCCGGCGATGATCGCGCTTGGCGTGAAGCAGTTCGACACCGCCGACAACATGACCGATTCCATCGCGGCGCTGAGCGCGCTTGCCAACGCCGGGACACCGGAGCGCACGCGCGCGCTGGACGCCTTCTACAGCCGCTGGAAGGACGAACCGCTGGTGGTGGACAAGTGGCTGACGGTCCAGGCCACCTCGCGCCTGCCCGGCACGCTCGGGGAAGTGCGCCGCCTGTCGCAGCATCCCGCCTTCGACATCCGCAATCCGAACAAGGTGTATGCGCTGCTACGTGCCTTCTTCGGCGCCAACCCGCTTCACTTCCATGCCGCCGACGGTTCAGGCTATGCCTTCGCCGCCGAGCGCATCATCGAAC
>CAMBSA010000044.1 GCA_945869935.1 Bordetella parapertussis
AGCGTGCCTCGGAGCAGTCCGCGAGCACTGTCTGAGGGAGCGAAGCGACCGAGTTGCACAGCGGCCGAGGCACGCGAGCATCGCAGGGCAGTCGCCGCAGGCGACCGGCCCCTCCGGGGTCGCCTTTTCTTTGGCTACTTTCTTTTGGCGAAGCAAAAGAAAGTAAGGCGCCCGAAGGGCGAAACGATCTCGGGAAAACCAAATCGCGCCCGAGCAAACGACACACTACGATGTACTCCCCATCACCTCAGCCACCCAATCCGCGATGTAGTCGACGCTGACATCGAAGTTGTCGACGCTGCAATGCTCCACGCCGCCTTCGGCCGCAGTGTGGATGTGCAGGTCGCGTCGCGGGCTGTTGATGCATTCGGCGAGCGTGCGGTCCGCCTGCTCGCGCGGGAGCTGGCGGTCGTTCTCGCCCTACACGATGAGAATCGGGCAGCGTACCCGGTCGAGCAGGCCGGCGAGCGTGTAGCGATCGGTCATCGCGAGGCACTCCTCGACCGTGTCCTTTCCGAACACCCACTTCAGGTGCTCGGCATAGTGCGACACCGATCGCTGCGTGCCGGTACCCGCAAAGCGCGCCCGCTGGATCGGTCCCCAGTCGTAGAGCGCGCCCCACGCGACCGCGCAGGCCCAGCGCGAATCGAAGGCGGCGGCACGCGGCGAGTAATAGCCGCCTAGGCTCACCGCCATCATCCCGATGCGCTTTGCATCCACTCCAGGCAGGGCTGACGCAAAATCGAAAGCAACGCTCGCGGGCTTTTCGATCTCGGGCGATGCCTTCATCCCGTGCAGGCGAAGCGCCTCGCCCACGCCCGGGTGATCGACGATCAGGGTGGACACCCCGCGTCGTGCGAGTTCGGCCGGGACACCGATCAGATACATCAGCTCCTTGGTACCGTCGAGACCGTCGAAATGCACCATGCAGGGCGCCGGCCCGCTCGCGCCTTGCGCACGCGTGTAGAGCGCCGGCATGACCTTGCCCTCGTAGGGAATGACGACCCGTTCGCAGTTCTCGCCGCGGAACGCTATGAATTTCCCGAAGCACTCGAGGGTCCGCGAGTACGCGGCAATACGATCGGCATGCCCGGGGAGATGCAGGCGCTCGGCGGTGAACCAGTAAGCGGTGGCGCGCTTGTACTTGCGTCCTGCCGACAGCAGGCGCCCCGCCGCTTCGTCCGCCCGCGCGCTCGCTTCGACGCGCTCGGCGAGCCTGCGCCAGGAGGCGAAGAATTCATCCGTCGCGCCCGGATCGCTGCGCCTTGCCGCCTCCACCAGCGGCCGGCAGGCCTCGTCGATGTCGGAGATGTTGCCCCCGGCGGCAAAGCCCATCAGCGCCGCCATGCTCCAGGGATAGTTGCTCGGAAAGTATTCGAACATGATCGTCGTTCCGTTGTGCGCGTCGGAACCGGCTTACTGCTGCGCCCTGATTCCGGTTTCCCTGAGTATGCGTTCCCAGCGCGGCATGTCACGCTTCATGTAGTCGGCGAGGTAGTCGGGGCTGCCCTGCACCGGTTCGATGCCCACGCCAAGCGTCCTGTCCTGGAACTCCTTCGACGCCACCGCCTGGTTGATGATGCCGTTCAGCTTGCGAACGATCGGCTCGGCGAGTCCCGCAGGCGCGAAAATGCCCTGCCAGATCTCGCCCTCCACGCTCGGGAATCCGGCTTCGGCAAAGGTAGGGACGTCCGGCAGTACCGGGGACCGCTTCGCACCCGTCACCGCGAGCGGGCGCATCTTGCCCGCCTGCACATGGGCGCGCGCGGTGCCCGGCGTGTCGAAGCTCATCTGGATCTCGCCCGTCATCAATGCCAGTTGCAGCGCCGCCGGCCCCTTGTAGGGAACGTGAACCACCTTGATCCCCGCCGCAGCAAGAAAGATTTCGGTGCCAAGCTGCGGCGCGCTACCAAGGCCAGCGCTGCCGTAGTTGAGCCTGCCCTGCCGCTCCTTCGCGATCGCGACGAACTCCGCCACGGTCTTCGCCGGGAAATCCGGATTCACCACCATGAGAAACGGATACCGGGCGGTTGGCGCAATCGGCGTGAAATCGCGCACCGGATCGTAGGGTTTCGGATCCACCATCAGCGGCGCGACGATATGACTCGAATTCGAGGCGTAGACCAGCGTGTAGCCGTCCGGCGCGCTCTTGGCCACGATTCCGGTGCCGATGATCCCGGTCGCGCCGGGGCGGTAATCCGGGACCAGCGGCTGGCCGGTAATCTCGAAGAACTTCTGTCCGATGATCCGGATGAAGATCTCACCGGTGCCGCCCGGCGGGAACGGCAGGACGATGCGAACCGGCCGATTCGGATAGTCCTGCTGCGCAGGGGCGAGAATCGGCGTGAGAGACAGGAAGAGCAGAACAAGAATCCGGCAAAGCACGGGAGCGCTCCTGAGATGTACGCAGTGTTGGTTCACGACATGATCCACCGATGGTACCGCAGGAAAAACATGGAGACTCCCGCGTGCCCGACCCGCACCCGAAGGCGCGGGATACCAATCAGATAGCCATCATCCCGAACACCGCGAACATTCCCCGCTCATCCGACCAGGTGTGATCGCAGGAAAACCCCGCGGATTTCGCCATCGCCGCAAATTCATCGACCGAGTACTTGCAGGAAATTTCCGTGTGAATCGTCTCGCCCGGTGCGAAATCGAAGCGCTGCCCCGCGATGCGGGTGAACTGCGCAAAACGACTGACGAGGTGCATTTCGATGCGCCCCTGCGCCTCATCGTAGAAGGCCTTGTGGCCCCAGCGGGGCACCTGGAAATCTGCACCGAGCTCGCGATTGATGCGGGTGAGCAGGTTGATATTGAATTTCGCGGTGACGCCCGCCGCGTCGTCGTACGCGGCGTCGAGCGTGGGCTTGTCCTTCTTGAGGTCCACGCCGATCACCAGCAGCCCGCCCGAGCCGACCATGCGCCGCGCGCGTCGCAGAAATTCGTACGCCTCCTCGGGCGTGAAGTTGCCGATGGACGAGCCGGGGAAATAGGCGACCTTCTTGCGTATCGGAAGCACGAATTCGGGCAACACAAGGTGCCGTGAATAGTCGGCGGTTATGCCCGCGATGTTGAGCAGCGGGAAGCGCTTCGTGAGATCGGCCGCCGCCGCCTGCATGGTGTCGCCGTCGATCTCGATCGGCATGTACAGGAGCGGCTTCACATGCTCGATCAGCAGCCGCGTCTTCACGCCCGCGCCGCTGCCGAACTCCATGAGTTGCACCGCAGGCCCGACGAACTGCGCGATCTCGCCGATGTTGGCGTTCATGATCGCCATCTCGGTGCGCGTGGGGTAGTACTCCGGCAGCTCGCAGATACGCTCGAACAACTGCGATCCTGCGGCGTCGTAGAAGTATTTCGGCGGAATCGTCTTTTGCGCGCGCGACAGCCCCAGCAGGACGTCTTCGAGGAAGGTGCGGCGTTCAGGCAGGAGGTCGTAGAAGCGGACTATTCCCTGCTGCTGCTCGACGGCGGCGGGAACCGCCATGGCGTTCAGGCGGCGCGGTCGCGGCCGGTAGCGCGGGGCGACTGGTGCGTCACCTGCGATCGCGTCTTCGACACCTTCGGTGCATTCGTCAGTTGGGAGCGCTTCGCCTTGGGCGCATGCGTAAGCTGCGAGCGAATCTTCGCCTTGCGTATCGTGGGGGCAACCGGTTCGTCGATTCCCGCAGCGACTTCGAGCCAGCGACGGATGCGCGCGGCGTCCGCGGTTCGCGTCTGCTTGCCCCAGGAATCGAGCAGGACGATGACAACCGTCCGCCCGGCCAATCGCGCCTGCATGACAAGGCACCGGCCGGCTTCGTTGATGAAACCGGTCTTGGATACGCCGATGTCCCAGCCGCGCGCATTCACCAGGCCGTTGGTGTTTCGGAACTGCAGCGGGCGCCCGCCCGCGACGACATCGTGTCCGGACGCGGTCGAGTATTCGCGGATCTGGTAGTACTGATGCGCAGCACGAACCAGGGTGGCGAGGTCTTCCGCCGTGGAGACGTTGCTGCTCGACAGGCCGGTGGAATCGGAGTAGCGCGTGCCGCGCATGCTGAGTTCGGCCGCCTTCTCGTTCATTGCGCGCACGAAGGCTTCGCGACCGCCGGGATAGGCGCGCGAGAGCGCCGAGGCGGCGCGATTCTCGGAGGCCATGAGCGCGAGGCGCAGCATGTCGTCACGGGTGAGCGTGACGCCGACCTTGAGGCGCGAATGCGATCCGCGCAACCAGTCCACATCGTCCTCGGTGACGGTGATCTCTTCGGCGGGGTCAAGCTTCGCGTCAAGAACCACGATCGCGGTCATGAGTTTGGTGATCGAGGCGATAGGCAGCACGGCCTGCGAGTTCTTGCCGTAGAGCACTTCGCCCGATTGCTGATCGAGAACAATCGCCGCGCTGGACTTGAGTCCCGGGCCCGCGGGGGCTGCGGTTGCCCGATGCGCGCCGAACACGGCGAACATCGCGATCATGACGGTCAATGCAATTTTCCTGCGCAAGGTTCGGCTCCTGAATCCCGTGGGTCCGCCCTGAGGTGAACCGCAGCTACTGAATGATGGGTTGAGTTTAGCCTCGCACCCCTGTATTTGCAACAAAAATAAGGAGATAGCGCATTACTTTCACCTGCCTTGCGAAGATGCGCCGCGTCGCAGCCATATTCGCACCATTCAGCCCACCGGGGCGACTTCTTTTTGCTGCTGCTCCTGTTGCTGCAAGGCCCACATCTGGGCATAGGCGCCGTTTGCGGCGATCAGTTCGTCGTGCGTGCCCCGCTCCTCGATTCGTCCCGCGTCCATCACCAGAATCTGGTCGGCATCCATGATGGTGGAAAGGCGGTGCGCGATCACCAGCGTGGTGTGGCCCTGCGCAATGCGGTCAAGCTCGTCCTGGATCGCCTTCTCGGTTTCCGAGTCGAGCGCGGAAGTGGCTTCATCGAATATCAGTATCGGCGGGTTCTTCAGAATCGCCCGCGCGATCGCCACCCGCTGCTTTTCACCTCCGGAGAGTTTCAGGCCGCGCTCCCCGACGCGCGACTCGTACCTGTCGGGCATGCTTTCGATGAAATCGTGAATATGGGCCGCACGCGCCGCCTCGATCACCTCTTCCGGCGGCGCCGACGTCCGCCCGTACTGGATGTTGTAGAGCACCGTGTCGTTGAACAGCACCGTGTCCTGCGGCACGATGCCGATTGCCGAACGCAGGCTTCCCTGGCGAAGCGACCGGATATCCTGGCCGTTCACCGAAATCCGCCCGTCTGACACATCGTAGAAACGGTAAAGCAGCCGCGCGAGGGTGGATTTGCCCGACCCCGAATGCCCGACCACAGCCACCTTGCTGCCGGCGGGAATCTCGAACGAGACATCAAACAGGATTTGCCGCTTCGGGTCGTAGCTGAAATTCACGTGATCGAATCGCACCGACGCCGGACCGGGCCTGACTTCCGCGGCACCGGAGGAATCCTGGATTTCGCGGTTTTCCTCGAGTAGCCGGAACATCCGGTTCATGTCGATCAACGACTGCTTGATCTCGCGGTACACCATGCCAAGGAAGTTCAGCGGAATGTACAGCTGAATGAGAAGCGCGTTCACCAGAACGAGGTCGCCGAGCGTAAGCGCGCCGCTCACCACGCCCTCGGCGGCAAGATACATCAGTGCGGTCACCGCGAAGGCGATGATCACGCTCTGGCCGATATTGAGCAGGCCAAGCGAGGCTTCGGTCTTCACCGCCGCAGACTCGTATCGGCGAAGGCTGTCGTCGTAGCGACCCGCCTCGAACTCCTCGTTGTTGAAGTACTTGACCGTCTCGTAGTTGAGCAGGCTGTCGATCGCCCGGGTATTGGCCTTCGAGTCGAGCTCGTTCGCGCGACGGCGGATGTCGCTGCGCCACTCGGTGACCCAGATCGTGAAGCCGATATAGACCACCACAGCCGAAAAAGTCACCGCGGGGAAGCGCCAGTCGAAGCGCGACAAGAGCACCCACGCCACCAGCATGAACTCGAGGATCACCGGAATGATCGAGAACAGCATGTAGGAAAGCATGGTCGAGACGCCGCGCGTGCCGCGTTCGATGTCGCGCGACACCCCGCCCGTCTGACGCTCGAGGTGAAAACGCAGCGACAGGGCGTGCAAGTGCCGGAAGACCGTGAGGGCGATCCGCCGGATCGCGCGCTGGGTGACACGCACGAACACCATATCGCGCAACTCGGCGAACAGCGTGGTCGAAAATCGCAACGCCCCGTAAGCAAACAGCAAGGAAAGAGGGATCGCGAGCGCCGCCTTTTGCGGGTCGAGCGAGTCGACAATGTCTTTCAGGACGAGCGGAACCGTGACATTGGCGAGCTTCGCCCCGACAAGGAATATCAGCGCGATCGCCACGCGAACCCGGTACTCCCAGATGTAGGGAAGCAACAGCCCCACCACCCGCCATTCGTTGCGCCGGGGACCTTGCGCATCCTTGGCGGCGGGCGAAGCCGCCAGTGCGGCGGAACGGTGATCGTGAGCCATGTGCGGAGTTTAACGGATGCACCCAGTGCAGCCGCGACCGAATAGATGAAGGCGTCGCGGGTTGGCAGGAACGGGGGGTGAACCCGTCGCTGTTCCTTGCTTGCGACCCCCGGGTGCGAAACGTATGATCGAACGATACTCGACTGCGGCGACGCGCCCTCCCTGAAAAAGGGAATCCCGGACCGGACACCAACAAGCGGATCCGCAGTCATCGGGAGACAGGCAATGCTTTTCTGGATGGCCCTCTGGGTCGCGATCATCGGCACCATCGGCATATTCGTTCTGGCAGTGCGGCGCGCAAGCGGCGTCTCGTGGACGCTGACCATCGCGGCGATCGTTCTCGCGGTGCTGTCGCTTGCCGGCCTCGGACCGAATGCCAGCGCCGCGGTGCTGGTGGCGGCGATTGCGATCGGAGGACTCCTCAACTACCCCAACCTGCGGCGCGGCGTGGTGAGCAACCCGCTGCTTGCGGCCTTCCGGCGCGTGCTGCCGCCAATGTCGCAGACAGAACGGGAAGCAATAGACGCGGGCAGCGTGTGGTGGGACGGCGAACTGTTCTCGGGCAAGCCCGACTGGGAACGGCTGCTCTCGGTGTCCCCGCCCCGTCTGACCTCCGAGGAGAGCGCGTTTCTCGCCAACGAGTGCGAGGAACTCTGCCGCATGATCGACGACTGGGACAGCACCGCGGTGCATCAGGATGTGCCGCCGCACGCCTGGCAATACATCAGGGAACAGGGCTTTCTCGGGATGATCATCCCGAAGCAGTTCGGCGGCAAAGGTTTCTCCGCCTACATGCATTCGCAGGTGGTGCAGAAGCTCGCCTCGCGTTCGTCCGCTGCGTGCGTTCACGTGATGGTGCCCAATTCGCTCGGTCCGGCGGAACTCCTCCTTCACTACGGCACGCGGGAGCAAAAGGCGCATTACCTTCCCCGCCTCGCACGCGGGGAGGACATTCCCTGCTTTGGCCTGACCAATCCCAATGCGGGGTCGGATGCCGCCGCTATTCCCGATACCGGCGTGGTTTGCCGCGGACTGTGGAATGGCGAGGAGGTGCTCGGCATGCGCGTGACCTGGGAGAAGCGCTATATCACTCTCGGCCCGATCGCCACCCTGCTCGGGCTTGCCTTCCGGCTGCATGATCCCGAGCGTCTGCTCGGTGGCGAAGAGGATCTCGGCATCACCTGCGCGCTGATCCCCACCGATACGCCTGGGGTCAACATCGGACGGCGGCACATGCCGCTGAACGCGGTGTTCCAGAACGGACCGAACTGGGGCACGGACGTATTCATGCCGCTGGAGTGGATCATCGGCGGACCGAAAATGGCGGGCCAGGGCTGGCGCATGCTGATGGAGTGCCTCGCGGCAGGCCGCTCGATCTCGCTGCCTTCGTCAGCCTGCGGCTACGCCAAGATCGCGGTGCGCGCCACCGGCGGCTATTCGCGGGTGCGCAGCCAGTTCAAGACGCCGATCGGACGCTTCGAAGGCGTCGAGGAAGCGCTCGCGCGCATGGGCGGCAATCTCTACATGATGGACGCGGCGCGGCGCATGACCGCCGGCGCGATCGACATGGGTGAGAAGCCCTCGGTGATCTCCGCAATCGTGAAATACCACCTCACCGAGCGCGGACGCGCGGTGGTCAACGACGCGATGGACGTACTCGGCGGGAAGGGGATCTGCATGGGCCCCGCCAATCTGCTCGCCCGCCCCTACCAGCAATTGCCGATTGCGGTCACGGTGGAAGGCGCGAACATCCTCACCCGCAGCCTGATCATCTTCGGCCAGGGCGCGATCCGCTGCCATCCCTATGTGCTTGCCGAAATGCGCGCCACCACCGAGCCTGACCGCCACCTGGCATCGAAGGATTTCGACCGCGCTCTCTGGGGCCATGTGAGCTTCGCGGTCTCCAACACCGCGCGCGCCTTCCTGCACGGCATCTCGGGCTCCCGACTTGCGTGGGTCCCCTCGAAGGCCGCCTCCGAAACGCGGCGCTACTATCGGCACCTCACGCGCTTCTCCGCCTGCCTCGCATTTCTCTCCGATATTGCGATGCTGACTCTCGGCGGTTCGCTCAAGCGACGCGAGAAACTATCGGCGCGGCTGGGAGACGTTCTATCTATGCTGTACCTCGCATCCGCCACACTGAAGCGCTACGAGGACGAAGGCAGGCGCCGCGAAGACCTGCCCCTGCTGCACTGGTCCGTGCAGGACGCCCTGTTCCGCATCCAGACCGCGCTCGATGGCGTGATCGAGAATTTCCCGAGCCGCGGCGTCGCGCGCTTCATCAAATGCATCGTGTTCCCGCTGGG
>CAMBSA010000045.1 GCA_945869935.1 Bordetella parapertussis
TAGGGCTTGCGACGCACGGCCTCGGTAAGCACGCCGCCTTTGCCGTACCCGACGTATCCGGGCGGCGCGCCTTTGAGGCTGGAGACGGTGTGTGCTTCCTGGAACTCGGACATGTTGACAACGATGACGTTGCGTTCGCCGCCATAGAGCAGGTCCGCCAGCGCCGCTGCCGTTTCGGTCTTGCCCACGCCACTCGGCCCGACAAGCATGAACACGCCCACCGGCTTGCCCGGATCATCGAGGTCGGCTCGTGATGTGCGAATTCGCCGCGCAATAGCGTCGAGCGCGGATTCCTGACCGACCACCCGTTCCGCAAGGCGATCCTGCAGATTGAGCACGGTGCGAAGTTCGTCGACCATCATCTTGCCCACGGGGATGCCGGTCCAGCCGGATACAACGGACGCAACCACTTTCGGATCGACGCACACCGGCACCATCGGCTCGTCGCTCTGGATCGCCTCCAGCCCGCGTTCCAGCCGCGCCAGTCCAAGCGCAAGTTCCTTGACCTCGGGAGTTGCGTCTTCGATATCCTCGACCGAGTTGTCGCTGATCCCGATCTGATCCAGCTTGCGTCGCAGGGCGAGTATCTCTGCCACCGCCTGGCGCTCTTCCTCGAGGCGAGCCATGAGCAACTTCTGTTCGCGGCGCTGGTCCTGAATCTGTGTCACCAGTTCCTTGATGCGCTTCGCGTGGTCGCTTCCGGTGAGCGACTCTTGGCGCAGCACACGGAGTTCCGTCTCGAGATTTTCTACCATTCGGGTCACGTCCTCGAGTTGCGGCGGCGTACCGGTCTGGCCGATCGCGACCCTCGCGCACGCCGTATCGAGGAGGCTGATCGCCTTGTCGGGCAACTGCCGCCCCGAAATGTAGCGATGCGACAGGCGCACCGCGTCACGAACCGCAACATCCAGGATCTTCACGCCGTGGTGTCGCTCGAGGTTTTCGACCACGCCGCGCAGCATGTCGATCGCCACCTCTTCGGTGGGTTCCTCGACCTTCACCACCTGGAACCTACGGGCAAGCGCGGGATCCTTTTCGACGTACTTCTTGTATTCCGCCCAAGTGGTAGCGGCAATTGTCCTTAGTTCACCGCGAGCAAGCGCCGGTTTGAGAAGATTCGCTGCATCGCCCTGACCTTCAGATCCGCCCGCACCAATCAACTGATGCGCCTCGTCGATGAACAGGATGATCGGTTGCGTCGAACCCTTGACTTCGGCGATCACCGATTTCAGCCGATTCTCGAATTCACCCTTGATGCCGGCACCTGCCTGGAGGAGACCCAGATCGAGAGACCTTACCGCGACGTTCTGCAGCGCCGGAGGAACTCCGCCCTTTGCCACGCTCAGTGCAAAGCCTTCCACCACTGCTGTCTTTCCAACGCCCGCTTCACCGGTGAGGATCGGGTTGTTCTGGCGCCGCCTCAGCAGTATGTCGATGATCTGTCTGACTTCCGCATCGCGACCACGGATCGGGTCGATTTTTCCCTCGCGCGCCTGTGCAGTGAGATCAATGGTGTACTGATCCAGAGCGGGCGTCTCCGCGCCTCTCGCAGGTCGTGAATATCCCGTAGTCCCCTGCGATGCGGCGGGCGCGGAAGCGGGATCCATTCGTGGCCGCGATGCACTGGTCACCACCGCACCTTCGGTCGAATCACGGATGATGTCTGCGAGCCGGTTGCGCAGTGACTCGCGAGGAATCTGAAGCAGGCCGGGCGCGGACTCGAGAAGCATGCTGCGAAGCGCATCCACCTGGAGCAACGCAAGCAGGAGCGAACCGGAACGGATCGACTGCTCTCCAAGGTGCATGGACGAGATTATCCAAGCCTCCTGGATGAGAGCTGTGAAATGAGGCGACAAGGCCGGCGTTCGGCCATTGCCTCGCTTGAACCTGTCGGTGGCCGTCGTGATCTGTGCCGACAGTGCATCCGGATTGATATCGAACTGCCTGAAGACGAGATCGAAATCCGGTGCCTGCAATTCGATCAGTTTCAGCAGCAGATGCTCGATTTCGACGTTGTAGTGCGTCTGGTGGACGCAGAGTTCCGCCGCTTGCTCCAGTGCCCGGCGGCAGTCCACGTTCAGTTTGCTGATCAATGCGCGAAGGTCAATATCCATGTCATGCAGTTCCGGTGCTCAAGGAGCGATCATCCTGCAGCGCCGAAAGACGCAGTCGGAGGCGATCATCAGTGGGACGGCTGGTACCCGTGGTCAACCAGGATGTCCAGCCGAGGCGAAAGTCGTTTTTCCCGCTCAGACGCGTGCCGGAACGCTGTCCAGGTGCCAGCGAAATGTTCAGGTCTGCGTCGAGATCCTGATTCAGGTACACGCGGGTGATTCTCTGCAAGGCGGTAATTCCCCTGCCATCGCCGAGCGCGGAATCGCCCCGGCTGTAGGGCAGAAATTCTCGTACGCGATCCAGGGTGGCGCCTCCGATCGAGAACCGGATACGCCCCATCTGATCCCACGCCCGCTTTCCGACTACAGTGTCGACGCCAAGCCGGTTGTTTTGTCCCTTGCGCACGCCGATGTGGGTGCGGTCCCGCTCCTCGATCACCAGCCAGCGGCCAAGAAGCTGCTCACCCGTAACGCGAACCTTGAAGAAGTCAGACAGCACGGCTTCGAGCGCGGACATCGATCGTACCGGGTTGGACAGGATTCCGGCATAACGAAGCAGGGATCGCGTCCAGTAACGGGTTTCGCGCAGTCTCGACGGGCGCACTGCGTATTCCAGCCCGGAGAGGTCGAACAGCCAACGCGCCCCTTCGGTCTGTTCGGGAGGCCGCGAGTTCAGCGCAATGCGGTGTTTCTTGCGCGAGCGGTAGAGAAACGAGATCAGCCGATGATTGAAAATATCCAGAAAATCGCGGGTGGCGTAGTCGCGTGCCGCGGTCCTCTGAATGACGAGATCGGTGAATGGCGGTGGCAGCGGACCTGATCCACCGGCCAGGCCCATGAATGCAACGGTCAACCGGACAGGACGAGAGTCATCTTCCGGAAACTCCGCACTGACAAGGTCGCTTGCAGGAAAGTCCAGGCCGACCTTCGAGCGAAACGCAATCGGCTCGGCATTTGCGCCGCCGTGTCCCATGGGTGAACGATCCGGCCGAATCTGCTCGAGCAGGCGCACCGCCTGGTAAAAATCAAAGCGATACGGTTCGCGCTCCAGCAGACCGATCAGAGAACGGTCTGACGGCCCGTCATCGGTTCCCAACGCTTCCAGACTTCCTCCCCACGTTTGACTACAAGACGGGTAAATGAATTAACCGAGGTGTACTGTGCAAAAAAACGGTTGAGCACAGCCGCCAGGAGCAAGGGCGATCCACCCACATAAGCGCTTTCCTCGAACTCGAGCTCAATCTCGAATCCGCGGCAGAATCCCCGCCATGCCTCGCGCCCAATGCGCCCCACGACGCTCCGACAACTCATTCTCTTGATGCCCTGGATTTGCTCATTCGCCTGCGCGGCATCCGTGAGGTTATAAAGCGACAGCATTTCGCGGAGCGCCTTGAGGCCCGCAGCCGGATCGAGCAGCGATACATGATTCAAGGTCAGGAGCGAGATCAGCCGCCACTGGACTCTTCCCGATAGCGGGGGCATCACCTGCAGTGTCGGTTCGTAGAGGCAGGAAATCCTGGACGAGGCAGCCGCAAGTTCCGGCGCAAGCGTCGCTCCCACCGGAATCTGTTCTGCCAACCTTCGGTTGGTGCAAAGCGTGTTAGCGAACACAACCGGAGACGCCGGCCGGACCGGATTGAACGTCAGATCCAGAAACGACATCCACATATCGGTGCCCGGCACATCCGGCCGGTGACTGTCTGCACGACGCGCCAACCAGTACGGGCCCGTATCATCATCGCGAGCGGAATGATCGAACGCGTAGAACGGCTCAACGGCCTGAGTACGCTGGGACTCCTGATCGCTCGATGTGACGCTGACAATCGAGTGAATTTCGGATGTGGACTCCTCGCGCCAATCCGGCACGAGGCGATACTCGTATCGGCGGTTGTCCACCCTGAGCGGCTCTGATGTCTTGCGAAACAGGTTGACTATGGGCGTGCAACCAAGCTTGAAAGTCTCCCGGCCCACGGCTACACCCCTCGGCCTTGTGTCACCGAGCAGAAAGAGGACCTCGATGCTGTTGTAGTTGCCCCGGCACTGGCCGAGATTCAACAGATCGAAGAACAGGAACTTGCGGGGAAAGGCGAAATACTCCTGGAGCAGGCCGTAGGCGGGATGCGCATGCCCCGGTCTTGGCAACACCTCTTCATCCAGCCCGAATCCGACCTCCTGCAGGGAGCCTTCCGGCATACGCCGGTGTTTCTTGTCGCCGTCAAGAATAAACACGCCCCGCAGACCGCTGACCAGCATTTCGTACACAGGCAGCACTTCCATCCACTCGCCATGCAGGTGCAGGCGCAGGCTCGACACCGCCAGTTCATTGAATTTGGCACCGCCAAGGCAATTGATTCGCAGGCGTAGCACGGACCCGATCCTGGGGTCTCCCCCGAGGAAGTCGTATGCATCCGCCGTGGTAAATCCCGCTTCGGCGATTTCCAGCGGCCACAGCGTCACTGGATACGCGGTTCTGAACCGGCAATGCAGGCCGTTGTCGGCTCGCGCATACAGCGCGGTATGACGCGGGAATTCCAGTCCGCTGGTGAGCTTGCCCTGGGTCGGGTCGACTTGAAAATGTGCGACCGACATGGAAGGCACAGGACTGACCAGACTCGGATACAGGCTCTCGAGCAGAGCAGTGGCGATTTGCGGGAATTCGTTGTCCAGGTCGAGATGGACGCGAGCGCTCAGGAACGCAACCGACTCGATCAGTCGCTCTATGTGTGGGTCTGACGATTCCCCCGGCCCCAGCTCCAGCGCGTGTGCAATCTTCGGATAGCTTTTGGCGAAGTCGGCGCCCTGACCGCGAAGATAGGCCAGTTCGCGCTTGTAATAGTCGAGCAAGTCTTCCGCCGACCTAGTTGCCAAGCCCCGCTCCCTGGTAACCCTCGCCTGTCACACCCACCGCGAATGTGACTCGCTCCATGACACTCCCGACGGAAAGCGACCCGGCAAGCTTCACCAGAAGAGCCTTTTCGCTGTTTCCGAGCACTTGGACTTCGATGCGGACGTTTCGCAGGCGAGGCTCAAACGCCTCGATTGTCTGGCGAATAAGCGTCGACAGCCTCTTGTGGTCATCCGGATTCTGCGTGTACATCGCCGAGTAATCTGGCAGTCCGTAATCGATGACGGACCGTTCTCCCGGAACCAGCGACGCCGCCTGCGCCGGACAACGTGTATTCAGGAGCCGCTCGAGTTCACGCTGGAGAGATCGCGCGATGCCGTCACGATCAAGCGTCCCTTGAGCCTTCCCGGCATTTCGACCGCCTTTCGCGGGCTGCGCGAGGCGGTCGAATAGAGGAGCTCTTGCGCCCTCCGAGATGCCGATGCGTGGCATTTAGGAGGGTTATTCTCAGGCGACCTTGTTGGTCTCGACGTCGTAGGAGCCTTCCGCCTGCCCCTTCTTCGTGGCGTCACGTCCTTGCGCGCCGTATGTCCAGGTGATCTTGGCAAAGTTGAACGTGATCGTTTCCACCGGCTGGTCGCTGCTGCCACCGCCGGTCGAAACGCTGGTCACTAGTGCGTCTGTGAACTTGTAGGTAATCAGCGGCAGCGCTTCCTTGCCGTCCGCCGAAACCCGCATGTGACGCATCGTGATCGTCTTGATGCTTTCGCCTGCCGCGCACTTCTTGTTGAACACCGGCGTGGTGATGTCCACATGCTTGTTGAAGGTGAAGTCCTGCATCACGCAACGACCGCTGCTTCGCTGCGCGCCGCTGATGCTGTGTGTCACTGGCATCGAGACACCGTGGCTGTAGGACAACACTTCGATTTCGTCCGTGGCAAGCTTGGACTCGCCCTTGATTCCGTCGAGCTTGATCAGTATGTGATCCATGTTCGTGCCTTATTGAGTTGGATAACGGTTTAGCCGTGATATCTGTCTGTTCGCGGATCAGCCCGCGGGCGGCGGCAGTTCGGCAACAAGCCGGATCGACGCGGTCAGCTCTTCCATCTGGAAGTGCGGCCGCAGGAACACGGTTGCCTTGTACACACCCGGCTTGCCCGGAACATCCGTCACATCGACCCGTGCTTCGCGCAGCGGATACCGTGCCTTTGTTTCCTGACCAGCATCGTCATTGAGCAGAACGTAATCGGCGATCCAGTTGTTCAAGTAGGTCTGGACGTTCTCGGCAGTGAGGAAGCTGCCGATCTTGTCGCGCATGATCACCTTGATGTAGTGCGCGAACCGCGAAGCCGCCAGAACATACGGAAGCGCGGAAGACAGGCGCGCATTCGCCGACGCGAGGTCCTTGTTGTAGAGCTTGGGCTTGTTTACCGTCTGCCCGCCGAAGAACGCAGCGTAGTCGGTGCCCTTCGCGTGCACGATGGACAGGAAGCCGAGATCGTTCAGTTCCTTCTCGCGCCGGTCGGTGATCGTGACTTCCGTCGGGCACTTGACTGAAATATCGCCCTCGTCGGTGAGGAATTTGTGCGTCTTCATGCTGCCGACCTTGCCGCCGCCTTCGACGCCGCGGATTGCGGTGCTCCAGCCGTACTTGGCAAACGCATCGGTGATACGCAGGCCAACGAGGTAGGCTGCATTGCCCCACAGGTACTTGTCGTGATCCTTGCCGTCGACGTCTTCCTCGAAATTGAAGTTGTCGACCGGTACCGTCTTCGCGCCATACGGCAGCCGGATCGCGTAACGCGGCAGAGCAAGGGCGACGTAGCGCGATGCCTCGCTGTCGCGGAAGGAACGCCACCCGTCGAGTTCCGCGCTTTCGAAGATCTTCGACATGTCACGGGGAACGCCCAACTCGGTGAACGACTTCATGTCGAACAGGGCCGGGGCCGCCGACGCGATGAACGGCGCGTGCGCCGCTGCAGCCACGTTCGCCAGCTTGTTCAGCAGGATGATGTCCTGCGGATGACGCCCGAAGCTGTAATCGCCGATCAGGACGCTGTACGGGAAACCGCCGAACGTGCCGTACTCTTCCTCGTACACCTTCTTGAACAGATTGCTCTGGTCGTGGTCGACCGCCTTTTCCAGGTCCTTGAGCAGCTCTTTCTTGGTGACGTTGAGCAGGCGCAGCTTGAGGCGGGGTCCGGTCTCGGTGTTCATCACCATGTCGTGCAGGCCGCGCCACGAACCTTCAAGTGCCTGGAACGCCGGGTCGTGCATGATCGCGTTGAGCTGCTTGGACATTAGCTCGTCGATCTGCTGCAGCCGCTCGTTGATCATGTCGACGACGCCCTTGTCGGGGCTCGACTTCATTCCTTCGTCGAGAATCTGAACGGCGAACTGGCCGATCAGCTTTTTTGCATACTCGCCCTGCGACGGCTCGACGGCCATCTTGCCTTCAAGGACGATCTTGTCGACAAGACTCAGCTCGGTGGTCGAGCCGGCGCTTCCTGCTGCGCCCTCTGTTTGGTTCTCTGCCATCTTTGTACTCCTTCGCAGATTTCGGACTTGCCCTCAGGAACTGCTCGTTCCTTAATGCTTGTCCTGTTTTCCGTTTCAGACCGTCATGCCGGCACCGTATCAGGTGGGGACCGACGTATCCGGATCAATTGCTGAATTGGCCCTGGGAGCGAAGCGTTCGCTCAGGAGGCCGGGGTCTCGTCACCTGCGGCCGCCTTCAGTTGTTGCAGGCCTTCGGTGTTCTGGACGATGTCCTCGAGCAGTTTGTCGAGTTCGTCATTGCCATCCAGCTTCGCCAGAAGGTCGCGCAATTGTTGCCGCGCCTCGAGCAGGCGATTGAGCGCCGGAATTTGCTTGACCAACGGCTCGGGATTGAAGTCGTCGATGTTCTTGAAATCAAGCTTTACCGGCATGTTGCCCTCGCCGGTTATCGCATTCGGCACCGAAAGCTCCAGGTGCGGCGAAATCTTTTCCATGATCTCGTTGAAGTTGTCCTTGTCGATTTCGACAAAGCGGCGGTCCTTCAACTTTGCAAGCGGCGTCTGCGGCATGCCCGAAAGATCCGACATGAGACCGACCACCAGTGGCAACTCCCTCTTTTCGATTGCATCGCCGATTTCGACGTCATAAGTAATCTGTACGCGCGGCGGACGATTTCTACTCAACCAGTGCTGCAAGCTTTCGGCCATTTAAGCCTCCTTGTGCAAAAAGTGCGATCACGAACTGCGTGGTGATGCGGGGTGGATGCGCCGCCGTGGCTTTGAAGCCCTTCGGGCGCGACGGACGTTTCTATTATCTGCTCGAAGTATGCACCGTATATTACTGGAATTGCAAAGGTCTTCTGAT
Source organism: Bordetella parapertussis (assembly GCA_945869935.1). Classification (GTDB taxonomy): domain Bacteria; phylum Pseudomonadota; class Gammaproteobacteria; order Burkholderiales; family SG8-39; genus CAMBSA01. The sequence goes on from CAMBSA010000045.1 coordinate 8,323, forward strand.
CGTCCCAACGGGGAATACCGACCTCGGGTCAATCTTCCTGTCCGGGCTGGTACTCGTCGGGGTCTGTCTCTTGCCGCTGCCCGACACCGGACCTTATTCCCAGAAGCGTGTACAGCTGAACCAGATCGCCCTCGCTCTGCACGAGTTCCTGCAGCAGATCGGTCAACGGCATCCTGCCCCAGGTTACCGCCCGCATCACCAGATACGGGCTCGGGCTGTGAGGCTCGGTTCGCAAAAGATAATCGGCGGCCTCGGAAAGACGGCGGTAGGCCTCTTCCCGACTTCGAATCGGCCCGGACGGCGCCGCGGGGCCGACGTCGCCGTCGGTGGACTGGTCTGACATGGTCGTTGTCTCCTGCTTCCTTGCGACTTCTGCGCGCCTGGCGGACGCAGAAGCACCGGCAACCGGCCTGCGTTCGTCACGCAATGGCTTCTTCGGAGCAGGCTCACCGCCGAACTCCCG
>CAMBSA010000046.1 GCA_945869935.1 Bordetella parapertussis
ATGACCTCTACGCGGCCGGCAACGCGTTCCTGGGTCACCTGCGCGGGGGACTTGCCATGGCGACGGTGCTTGCGAGCGCAGGCTTTGCCAGCGTGTGCGGCTCGAGCATGGCGACCGCTGCTACCCTCGCCAAGGTCGCGATGCCGCCCATGCGGCGCTACGGGTATTCCGACTCGCTCGCTTCCGGGTCAATCGCGGCGGGCGCCACCCTCGGGATCATGATCCCGCCCTCGGTGCCGCTGCTGATCTACGGCTTCATGACCCGCACGGACGTGGGCAAGCTGTTCATCGCCGGGATACTGCCAGGACTGCTGGGCACACTGCTCTACCTCGGTGCGATCGCCTGGTCCACAAGTCGCAATCCCGCCCTCGGCCCCCCCGGGGCGCGCTCCGGATTGCGCGAGCGCATGTATGCGGTGCGCAATATCTGGGCGGTAGTCGGGCTGTTCCTGTTCATCATAGGCGGCATCTATTTCGGCATTTTCACGCCAACCGAGGCTGCCGGCATAGGAGCCTTCGCCGGGTTCCTCTTTTCACTTGCGCGCGGAGCGCTGAACTGGACGCGGCTGTACGAGGTGCTGCTGGACTCGGCTCGTACCACGGGGACCATCTTTGCACTACTGACAGGCGCGCTGGTGTTCTCGAATTTCATCGATATCGCCGGTGTTCCCAGGGCGCTCGCGGGCTGGGTGAACGAAGTTTCGATCATTCCGGTCCTCGCGATCGTCATCATTCTGGCCATCTATCTTGTGCTGGGCTGCATCCTCGACTCGATGTCCATGCTGTTCCTGACAGTTCCGCTTTTCTATCCCATCGTGCAGGGCTTGGGCTACGACCTGATCTGGTTCGGGATCCTGGTAGTGACCATGATCGAGATCGCGCTGATAACGCCCCCCGTGGGGCTGAATGTGTTCGTCCTTCACCAGGTGCGGCCTGACGTGTCCACGCGCACCATCTTCCGCGGCGTCATGCCTTTCGTCGCGGCGGACTTGATCAGGGTGGGCCTGATTGTGGCGTTTCCCGCCATCGCGCTGGTGCTGCCCGGCCTGATGGGCTGAGGAGCGCGATGGGGCAGGTCAAGAAGGCGCATGTCCGCGAGGCGATACTCGCCTCCGCGAAGACGCTGTTCGCCGAGCACGGCTACTACAACACCAGCCTGCCGCGGATCGCGGCGGGCGCGGGGGTGTCCACCGCCAATGTGTACGTCTATTTCCGCTCCAAGATCGAGATCCTGTACGAGATCTACGATCCCTGGCTGCGCGCGCGCCTCGACCGGCTGGCGGACGAACTGACGCGGATTGCCTCGCCCTTCGAGCGCCTGCGCCATGTGCTTGGCACCTTCTGGCGCGACATTCCGGCGGAGGAAGGCGGCTTTGGCAACAACATCATCCAGGCGATATCCACATTCCGCCACGGCGAGGGCTACCGGCCGACGCTGCTGCACTGGATGGAGCAGCATCTCCAGAGCCTCGTGCTCGCCTGCCTGCCGCCCGCGCGCCGCAAGGTGTTCGCCGGGATCGAACTCGGTCACTTCCTGGTGATGGCTTTCGACGGGTATATCGTCTATCACCACCTCGACCCGAAGCGATCGCTCGACGAGGCGACGCTCGATGCGGTGTGCCGGATGCTGTACGGTGGCGGTCCGACGAAGGTCAAACGCCGTCGCAAGCCTGCCGGCGTACGTGGGAGAAAAGCCAATGGATGATCAGGGCGCGCAGTTCGGTGGCGTGAAATTCGAGCCGCTCGGCGGCGAACGGCCGACCGATGCGCGCGAGCTTCTCGCGCGCGCGGCGCGGATTCTCGCCGACAACGGGCACGAGTCCGGCCTCGCGGGGCAGGTCACCGCGCGCGGGCCGGAACCCGAGACCTACTGGACCCTGCCGCTTGGCATGGGTCTCGACGAGGCGCGGGCCGAAAGCTTCGTTCTGGTCGATGGCGACCTGAAGACCCTGCAGGGCAAGGGCCGGCCGAATCCCGCGACGCGCTTTCATCTCTGGGTGTACCGCGCACGTACCGATGTGCAGTCGATCATCCACACGCACCCGCCCTACGCCTCGGCGCTCGCCGCGGCGGCACGGCCGCTTGTCATCGGGCACATGGACACGGTGAAGCTCTTCGATGACTGCGCGTTTCTTCCCGAGTGGCCGGGCGTGCCGTTCGCCGACCGCGAGGGCGAGATCATCGCCGGTGCGCTCGGTGCGAAACACGCGATCCTGCTCGCGCACCACGGCCTGCTCACCGTCGGGCGCTCGGTGGAGGAGTCCGCGGTGCTGGCGGTGACCATGGAACGCGCGGCGCGCATGCAGCATCTCGCCGCGGCCTTCGGCGGCGTGAAGCCGCTCGCGGGCGAGGACCCGGTGAAGGCGCGCGACTTCCTGCGCTCGGCACCGGTGATCAATGCCACCTTCGACTACTGGTGGCGCAAGGCATCGCGCTGATTCAGCACTCGCAAAACAAAAAGGGCGGCCGAGGCCGCCCTTTTTTTGCTTCAGGCGTTGCTACTGCATCAGCCTGAACGCGCCGTTCTCCACCCGCACCAGCACCCGTGCACGACCGTCGAGGCCGTTGTGGTTGGCGGGGCTCATGCTGAAGACGCCTTGGGTTGCGACCACGTTCTGCACGCCTTCGATCGCATCGCGCAGCGCGCTGCGGAATTCCACCGTGCCGGGCTTGGCCTTCTTGAGCGCCACCGGGATCGCTTCCTTGAGAATCAGGTAGGCGTCCCAGGCGTGGCCCGCGAAGGGGTTGAGCGATCCCGCGCCGAACTTGGCCTCATACAGGCGGGTGAATTCGAGCGCCTCCTTCTTTACCGGGTTGGAATCCGGAAGCTGGTTCGACACCACGATCGGACCCGCGGGGGCGATGATGCCTTCCACCGCCTTGCCGCCCACCCGCAGGAAGTCGCGGTTGAGCACGCCGTGGGTGTGATACACGCGGCCCTTGAAGCCGCGCTCGATAAGCGCCGCCTGGGGCAGGGCCGCCGGGGTGCTCGCCGCGCCGATGAAGATCGCATCCGGGCTGGCGGCGACGAGCTTGAGCACCTGTGCGGTGACGCTGGTGTCGGTGCGCGCATAACGTTCCGCCGCCACGACCTTGATGCCGGCGGGACCGGCGAGCTTCACGAAGGACTCGTAGTTCAGGTCGCCCCAGCCGTCGGAAAAGCCGATGAAGCCGACCGACTTCACGCCGTTTGCCTTCATGTGTTCGACCAGGCCCTCCACCATCAGCGGCACCGGCTGCGGGGTGAAGAACACCCAGGGGTTGCGCACCGAGATCGGGGCGAGGCACAGGTGCGCGGTCTTCGTTTCCTGCGCGGTGTCGGCGAGCGCGAGGCAGGTGGGCGTGGAACTCGATCCGAGCACGACATCGGCACGGTCCTCCTGAGCGAGCTTGCGCATGTTCTTGACCGCCTGGCTCGGATCGCCGCCGTCGTCCAGCACCACGAATTTCACCGGAACGCCGGCGATGGAGGAGGGCATGAGCTCGATTGCGTTCTTGCCGGGGATGCCGATCGAGGCGTTGGTGCCGGTGGCGGTGATCGTGGCGCCTATGGTGATCTGTGCCTGGGTCGCGCCCGACAGGGCGAGCGCGGCGAATGCCGCGAGTGCAGCGGTGGTTCTTCTGAACATGACGAGGACTCCTCCTGGATGCCGGTCCCCAAAGTAACAAAGCCCGGGTCCGGGCGCAATGCGCACCCGGCCGGGCCTTGCTTTGGTTTCAGTGAATCGGGCGATTCGCGTCAGCCAATCGCCCTCAATCCGCGCCTTCCGATCAGCGGATCAGCGCCCAGGCGCCGTTCTGCACCCGCACCATCACGCGGGCGCGCTCGTCCATGCCGTTGTGGTTGGTCGGGCTCATGCTGTAGACGCCGTGGGTGCCGGGAACGTTCCGCAGGCCTTCCACCGCATCGCGCAGTGCCTGACGGAATTCCGCGGTGCCCGGCTTGCCGCGCTTGAGCGCGGTCGGGACGGCGGCTTCGATGATCTTCACTGCGTCATAGGCGTAGGCGGCGAACGGATTGCTGCTGCCCGCGCCGTACTTGCCCTCGAACAGGCGGATGAACTCCATGCCGACTTTCTTGCTCGGGTTGGAGTCGGGCAACTGATCTGCCACCGCCACCGGGCCGGTCGGGGCGATGCCGCCCTCGATGCCCTTGCCGCCGACGCGCAGGAAGTCGCGGTTGATCGTGCCGTGGGTGTGATAGATCCGGCCCTTGTAGCCGCGCTCGATAAGCGTGATGTGCGGCAGCGCGGCCGGCGTGCCGGCGCCGCCGATGTACACCGCATCCGGGTTGGCCGCGAGGATCTTGAGGATCTGTCCGGTGACCGAGGTGTCGGCGCGCGCGAAGCGCTCGCCCGCCACCACCGACAGGCCCGCCTTGGGCGCGAGCTGCTGCAGGATGTTCCAGTTGAGGTCGCCCCAACCGTCGGAGTAACCGATGTAGGCCACGGTCTTCACGCCCGCGGCCTTCATGTTCTCGATCACGCCCTCGACCATCAGCGGCACCGGCTGCGGCACGAGAAAGATCCAGGGCAGCTTGTCGGCGGGGATTGCCACCGGCGAGAGCGCGATCTGCAGCGTCTTCGATTCCACCGCGACATCCATCATCGCTGTCGCGGGCGGCGTGGCGGTGGAGCCGAGGATCGCGTCGACCTTGTCTTCCGAGACGAATTTGCGCGCGTTCTTGACCGCGGCCGCGGGGTCGCCGCCGTCGTCCATGATGATGTACTTCACCGGAATTCCGGCGAGCGTGTTCGGCAGGATTTCCAGCAGATCCTTGTAGGGCTTGCCGACCGCGGCGTTCGGGCCGGTGGCGGTGATGGTGGCGCCGAGGGTCAGCGTCTGCGCGATCGCGGATGCGGCGAACAGCGTTGCCGCGACCCCGGCAATCGCGCCGGAAAGAACGGTTCTGGTATTGCGTTTCATGATTCTCTGCTCCTGTCTGATTTGGGCGGCGGGGCAACATAGCAAACGCCCCCGCCATTGGCAACCTGTGGCAAACTCCGTCGGTTTTCACCGGTGGCGACGTGCGTGATCCGCTCATTGCACGCATGGGTCCCGGCGAGTCGCTTCTGCGGCTTCGTTTTCCCGACTTCAACCTTCAACCAACGAACGACATCCTCGCATGAACGGACAGATTGCACTGTTCCTGATCCAGGACGGCATCGTCAACGGCGCGATCTACGCGCTGGTGGGCCTGGCGATCGTGCTCGTCTTCACCGTCACCCGGGTGCTGTTCGTCCCGCAGGGTGAATTCGTCACCTTCGGCGCGCTGTCGCTCGCGGCATTCCAGCTCGGCACCGTCCCGGGCATGGTCTGGCTGCTCGGCGCGTTCGCGATCGTCGTGAGCATCATCGAGGTCGTGTCCGCCATCCGCCAGCATCGTACGAAGCGCATTCCCGGCATCCTCGCGGTCTATGCGGTGCTCCCGGCGGTGATCATCGCGCTGTCCGTCTGGCTCGGGCCGCAGAAGCCGCATCTCCTCGTCCAGGTGCTGCTCTCGGTCGCGCTGGTCACCCCGCTCGGGCCGATGGTGTATCGCCTTGCCTTCCAGCCGCTGGTCAACGCCTCGGTGCTGGTACTGCTGATCGTCGCGGTGGCGGTGCATTTCGCCCTGCAGGGCTTTGGCCTCATCTTCTTCGGCGCGGAGGGTTTCCGCGTCCAGCCCTTCAGCGAGGCCAAGATCGACGTGGGTGGACTGATACTCACCGGGCAGTCGATATGGGTGGTGGGCACCTCGGTGTTCTTCATGGCGGCTTTGTACGTATTCTTCGGCCGCACCGTGTTCGGCAAGGCGCTGCGCGCCACCGCGATCAACCGGCTCGGCGCGCGGCTGGTGGGAATCAGCACGCCGATGGCGGGCAAGCTTGCCTTCACCCTTGCCGCGCTGATGGGCTCGGTGTCGGGCGTGATGATCATCGGCCTCACCACGCTCTACTACGACTCCGGCTTCCTCATCGGACTCAAGGGCTTCGTCGCGGCGGTGTTCGGCGCGGTGCTGAGCTACCCGATGGCGGTGCTCGGCTCGGTCGTGGTAGGCATCCTCGAATCCTTCGGTTCGTTCTGGTCGAGTTCCTACAAGGAAACCATCGTCTTCTCGCTGCTCATCCCGGTGCTGCTGTGGCTGTCGCTGCGCTCGCGCCATGTGGAAGAGGAAGAGGAAGAAATATGATCCGCGCCGACCTTTCCCGGAGCAACAGGCGATGAAGCGCGGCGGCATTGCAATTCTGGTTCTGCTGTACCTGGTGCTGCCCTGGGTGATGCCGACCTTCTATGTGACGCTCGCCAATTACATCGGTCTTGCAAGCATCATCGCGCTTGGCCTGGTGCTGCTCACCGGCGTCGGCGGCCAGACCTCCTTCGGGCAGGCGGCCTTCGTCGGCACCGGCGCCTATGTCACCGCCTACTTCACCACCGTCCACGGCATCTCGCCGTGGATCACGCTGTTCATCGGACTCGCGGTCACCGGCGTGATCACGCTGCTGCTGGGTGCGATCACGCTCAGGCTCTCCGGCCACTACCTGCCGCTGGGGACGATTGCCTGGTCGATCAGCCTGTTCTACGTGTTCGCGAACCTGCAGGGCCTGGGCGGCTACAACGGACTCTCCGGCCTGCCCGGGCTGCATCTGTTCGGCTACGAGCTCACCAGCGGCTCCGATTTTTATTACCTGATCTGGCTCGCGGTGTTCGGCGCGCTGATCTCGATCCACAACCTGCTCGATTCGCGGCCCGGCCGCGCGATCCGTTCGCTGCGCGGCGGCGCGGGCATGGCAGAGTCCTTCGGCGTCAACACCGCCGTGGTGAAGATGTGGATCTTCCTCTACGCCGGGCTGCTCGCCTCGCTCTCGGGCTGGCTGTACGCGCACTACCTGCGCTTCGTGAATCCGACGCCCTTTGGCCTCAACGCGAGCATCGAGTACCTGTTCATGGCGGTGATAGGCGGCGCGGCGAGCATCTGGGGCGCGATCATCGGCGCCGGCATCCTCACCATACTCAAGCAGTGGCTGCAGGACCTGATGCCGCGGCTGATCGGGCGCACCGGCCAGTTCGAGATCATCGTGTTCGGCATCCTGATGATCCTGCTGCTGCAGTACGCGCGCCAGGGCGTGGTGCCGCTGTTGGCGCGGCGCTTTCTCAAGCCGCGCCGGGTGAAAGTGCCCGAGTCCGCCGTCGCGCTCGCGCAGCGGGCGAAGCCGGCAAAGGGCGAGTTGATGCTCGAAGTGCGCGCGGCGCGCAAGGAGTTCGGCGGCCTGATTGCGGTCAACGACGTGTCCTTCGACCTCAAGGCGGGCGAGATTCTCGGCCTGATCGGCCCCAACGGCGCGGGCAAGAGCACGATGTTCAACCTGATCACCGGCGTGCTGCCGCTCACCTCCGGCGAGGTGAAATTTCGCGGCGAGCGTATCGACACCATCCCGTCGCGCCAGATCGTGCGCCGCGGCATCGCGCGCACCTTCCAGCATGTGCAGCTTCGCCAGACGATGTCGGTGGTGGAGAACGTTGCGATCGGCGCCTACCTGCGCGCGAGCAAGGGCATGGTTGCCGCCTCGCTGCGGCTGGACCGCGAAGAGGAAGCGCGGCTGCTGTTCGAGGCGAAAAAGCAGGTCGATCGCACCGGACTCTCGGCGCACCTGCACGACCTGGCCGGCAGTCTCGCGCTTGGCCAGCAGCGCATTGTGGAGGTGGCGCGCGCGCTCGCGGCCGACCCGACGCTGATCCTGCTCGATGAGCCGGCGGCCGGGCTTCGCTATAACGAAAAAGTGGCGCTCGCCGGGCTACTGCGCAGGCTGCGCGATGACGGCGTCACCGTGCTACTGGTGGAGCACGACATGGATTTCGTAATGGGACTGGTGGATCGCCTTGTGGTGATGGACTTCGGCGAGAAGATCGCCGAGGGCCTGCCGGGCGAGATCCAGACCAACCCGGCGGTGATCGAGGCGTATCTCGGGGGTGTGGAATGACCATCGCGCTCGAAGTGAAGGACCTCGCGGTCTCCTACGGCAAGGTCGAGGCGCTGCACGGCGCCGCGCTGCGCGTGGAGGAGGGCACGATCGTCACCGTGATCGGCCCCAACGGCGCGGGCAAGACCACGATGCTGATGGCGCTGATGGGCCTGCTCCCTTCGCGCGGCGAAACGAACTACTACGGCGATTCGCTCAAGGGAGTGGAAATCGAGGAGCGCGTCGAGCGCGGGCTGTGCCTCGTGCCCGAGAAGCGCGAACTGTTCGGCGACATGTCGGTTGAGGACAACCTGATGCTCGGGGCGTTTGCGCGCTGGCGCCGCGGCGACCGCGACATCGAAGAGGCCCGCCGCGCGGTGTACAAGCGCTTTCCGCGCCTGGAGGAACGGCGCTTGCAGCTCGCAGGCACCTTGTCCGGCGGCGAACGCCAGATGCTTGCGCTCGGCCGCGCGCTGATGTCCAGGCCCAAGCTGCTGATGCTCGACGAACCGAGCCTCGGTCTCGCGCCGCTGATCGTGCGCGAGATATTCCACATCATCTCCGACCTCAAGAAATCCGGCGTGTCGATCCTGCTGGTCGAGCAGAACGCGCGCGCCGCCTTGCAGGTGGCCGACTACGGCTATGTGCTCGAGACCGGCGAGATCACGCTCGAAGGTCCGGCGAAGGACCTCGCAGCGAATCCGCGGGTGATCGAGACCTACCTCGGGTTGAGTAAAAAACACTAGCGCGCGACGCCGTCATTGCAAGGAGCGTAGCGACGCGGCAATCCCAGGCCTTGTGCCGATGCAGATTGCTTCGCTGCGCTCGCAATGAC
>CAMBSA010000047.1 GCA_945869935.1 Bordetella parapertussis
TTTCTGTTTCGACACGACCTGACGCGTGGCGCCAGCTATTGCATATGCTGGCCACCGTTGATTGCGATATTCGCACCGGTAACAAACGCGGCTTCTTCGGAGCAAAGATAAATGATCAGGCCGGCGACTTCCTCGGGTTTGCCGAGCCGGCCAACCGGAATCTGCGGCAGGATCTTGGAGTCGAGAATTTCCTTCGGTATCGCAGTCACCATTTTCGTGCCGATGTACCCGGGCGAGATTGTGTTGACCGTCACGCCCTTGCGGGCGGACTCGAGCGAAAGCGACTTGGTGAATCCATGCATACCGGACTTGGCCGCTGCATAGTTGGTCTGGCCGAACGCACCTTTTGACCCGTTGACCGACGACACGTTGATGACGCGTCCCCATCCGCGATCCATCATTCCGTCGTAGACGTGCTTGGTCATGTTGAAAACCGAGTCGAGATTGGTGCGGATCACGGCATCCCAATCGGCCTTGCCCATCTTGCGAAACGTCATGTCTCGCGTGATGCCGGCGTTGTTGACCAGGATATCTATTTGGCCGACTTCGGCCGTTACCTTTGCAACACACGATTTCGCGGAATCAAAATCACCCACATCGCACGGATACGCACGAACCTCGTAGCCCTTGCCCTTCATTTCGGCAACCCAGGCGTCTGCCTTGGTGTTCGAAGGTGAATACGTGACAACGACGCGATAACCGGCATCGGCCATCTTGGTGCTGATCACCTCGCCCAAGCCCCCCATGCCGCCGGTAATCAATGCGATGCGCTGAGCCATGGCCTGCCCCTCCTCGTTGGTTGCGATCAGATGACGGGACAATTATTGCATCCCGCGAGCGCGTTCGTCTGCACCAGAATGGCACCGGGGCGCACGCCCCCCCCGTGCCTGCAATTCCAAGGCCTGCCGCCTTCGACGACGCGCTGGCCGGTTGCGACGAGCGATCAGCTCATGTGCAAGCCGCCGTTGATGGAAATATTGGAACCGGTGATATACCCCGCTTCGTCCGAGGCGAGATAGGCAACAAGACCGGCGATTTCCTGCGGGTCGGCAAGCCTGCCCATCGGGATCCCGTCAACGATGGACTTGAGGATTTCCGGCTTGATTGCTTTGACCATGTCGGTAGCCACGTAACCCGGTGAGACGGTATTGACGGTCACCCCCTTCTTGACAACTTCCTGGGCAAGTGCCTTGGTGAAACCGTGCATGCCAGCCTTCGCCGCCGAATAATTGGTCTGCCCGAACTGGCCCTTGAGTGCGTTTACCGAGGACATGTTGATGATTCGCCCCCAGCCGCGCTCGGTCATCCCTTCAACCACCTGGCGCGTCACATTGAACACCGAGTTCAGATTGGTGTTGATCACCGAATACCAGTCATTCGGCGACATACGCTTGAACACGCCGTCACGCGTGATGCCTGCATTGTTGACAAGAATGTCTACCGGGCCAACGACCGCCGTGATCTGGTAGAACATCTGCGCGCACGAATCAAAGTCGTCGACATTTCCTTCCGCCGCATAGACTTGGAAACCCTCTGCGCGCATCGATGACAGCCACTCTTCCTTTTTATCGTAGCCCGGCAGACACCCGGCCACGACCGTGGCCCCGTTGCTCGCGAGGCGTCGACACATCGCTGAACCGATCCCGCCCATGCCGCCCGTCACGAATGCAATACGCTGGGTCATTTTCACGCCTGTCTTCTGGATTCGTCATCGCCCGGAACGGGCGCGTTGGAGATGTCGAGGGGAATCCCTCCTACCGTGGTTGCCTTCCGGAGCTACCGCTCGATCGCGAGCGCCACGCCCATGCCGCCACCGATGCAGAGCGCGGCCAGGCCGCGTTTGGCGTCCCGACGAATCATTTCGTGAAGAAGCGTCACGAGAATCCGGCCACCCGACGCACCAATCGGGTGGCCGAGCGCGATCGCGCCGCCGTTCACATTTACCTTGGATGTATCCCATCCCATCTGGCGGTTCACGGCAATCGCCTGCGCGGCGAACGCTTCATTGATTTCCATCAGGTCGGGGTCTTTCGCCGTCCAGCCGGCACGCGCGAGACAACGCTGGCTTGCCGATACCGGCCCCATACCCATGATTTTCGGATCGACACCGGCGCTTGCGTAAGCCTTGATCCGTGCGAGGGGCTTGAGTCCCAGTTCGATTGCTTTCTTCGCGGACATCATGATGACGGCGGCTGCGCCATCGTTGATCCCGGAGGCATTGCCGGCCGTCACCGTGCCGTTCTTGTCGAATGCCGGCTTGAGGACAGCCATGGCTTCAACCGTCGAGCCGTGACGCGGATACTCGTCGGTGTCGAACACCAGCGGCGCGCCTTTGCGCTGCGGAATTTCCACCGGAATGATCTCGTCCTTGAATTTTCCGGCTTTCTGAGCGGCTTCCGCCTTTTGTTGCGAAAGCGCAGCGAATTCATCCTGGTCCTGGCGCGAGACGCCGAACTTCTGTGCAACATTCTCCGCCGTGACACCCATGTGGTACTGGTTGAATACGTCCCACAGGCCATCAACAATCATCGAATCGACGAGTTTGGCATCGCCCATCCGGAAGCCGTCGCGTGAACCGAGCATCACGTGAGGCGCCAGGCTCATGTTCTCCTGGCCGCCTGCGATGACGATATCCGCGTCCCCCGCCATGATCGCCTGCGCCGCGAGATGTGTGGCCTTCAGTCCGGACCCGCAGACCTTGTTGATCGTCATCGCGGGAACCATGTCAGGCAGGCCCGCCTTGATGCCGGCCTGGCGCGCGCCGTTCTGGCCGATGCCTGCGGTCAAAACCTGGCCGAAGATCAACTCCGACACCTGGTCCGGCTTGACGCCGGATTTTTCGAGCAGCGACTTGATGACCAGCGCCCCGAGATCCGACGCGGCAATCTTCGATAGCGAGCCCCCGAATTTTCCTATTGCTGTACGACCAGCGGCAACGATTACGACTTCGGTCATGATTCTCTCCTGACGTTCACATCATCGTGCGGGGAAAGCAGCTTCTCCGCGTTGACTCCGGCGAGAACATCCAGCACATCAGGCCTGGCGGTTCGCGACTGGAGGCGGGGCCTCGGGCAATGCTACGCGACCCTCTGTTTCACATATCTTCCCGGCGCAGGCTCAATCGGCCGATATTTCCTGTTGCCCAACTTTTGTCTCGGCGAAACCGGATCACCTGCAAACCGCGCGAGCCAGGCATCCCAATCCGACCACCAGCTCCCGGGACGTTCCTCGGCAGCCGCAAGCCATGCATCGGAATCGGGGATCGCCGTTCCGACCGCAGGCGCGACCCAGAAATTGCGCTTGTTCTTCGACGCCGGATTCACGATTCCCGCGATGTGGCCGCTCGCCCCGAGCACAAAGCGGCGCTCGCCCGAAATAAGACCCATCGTCCGGTAGGCGGTCTGCCAGGGGACGATGTGATCTTCGCGCGTCGCAAGCACGTAGGCAGGAATTGCAATGCGGCCGAGATCGACAGGCACACCGAGCATGGTTAGCGCGCAGGGATCGCGCAACCGGTTGTGCAGGTACATGTTGCGCAGATACCAGCAATACATCGGTCCCGGGAGATTGGTCGAGTCGGCGTTCCAAAAAAGCAGGTCGAATGCCTCGGGCCGACGGCCCTTGAGGTAGTTGTTCACGACGTACGACCATACGAGGTCGTTCGCGCGCAGCGCGGAAAACACAAACCCCAGCTCGCGCCCCTGCATCAGTCCACCGCCGCCGATTGCGGACTCCCGTGCCGCGACACTCGCTTCGTCGACGAACATGCCGATTTCGCCGGTGTCCTTGAAATCCAGCATCGATGCGAGAAACGTTACGCTTTCCGCGATTTCCTCGCCACGCGCCGCGAGCACCGCAAGCGCAGCCCCCAGCAGCGTGCCGCCGACGCAAAAGCCGAGCGCGTTGACGCGGTCTGCACCCGAGATCTCCTTCGCGGTGGACAGTGCAGCGATGACGCCGTGTTCCAGATAGTCGTCCCAGGTCTGGCTCGCGTCGGTTTCGGTGACGTTGCGCCAGGACACCATGAAAACGGTGTTGCCGCGCTCGACGGCGAAGCGCACGAACGAGTTTTCCGGCGCCAGATCGAGGATGTAGAACTTGTTGATGCACGGCGGCACGATCACGAGCGGCCGTGCGCGAACCTTGTCAGAAGCGGGAGCGTACTGGATCAGCTGGATAAGGTCGTTCTCGAACACCACCTGCCCCGGGGATACCGCGACGTTGCGCCCGACTTCAAAGCTTGACTCGTCAGTCGTGGATATTCGCCCCTTGCCCACGTCTTCGACGAGGTTGAGTATTCCTCGCGTAATGGTTTCGCCGCGCGATTCGAGGGCGAATTTCAAAGCATCCGGATTGGTGGCGGCAAAATTCGCCGGACTCATCGCGTCAACAAGCTGGCGGGTCGCAAACCGCAGACGTTCTTTCTGTAGCGGCTCGAGTTCGAGAACTTCGACCGCGTCCACCAGATACTTTGCGTTGATCAGATAGCTTTGCCGCAGGTAGTCGAAATACGGCGACGACTTCCAGCTCTCCGACGAAAACCTGCGATCTCCTCGCTCGGGCGAGGCGACCGGTTCCTTGCTTGATTCCAGCATGGCCATCCAGAGCGTCGAATGCCTCTGTGCTGTTTCGGCCTGCAGGCGGCTCAGCCGCACGGCAACATCGCTCACCGACGACCAGGCTGCGGCCCCAGAGCCGTCCGTTCCATGGACGCCCTTGAGCAAGGCGGAAAGAAACGCCTGGCCGGCCTGGCTGAACGGACTGTTGAAGGAAGGATCGGGTGACACTCGCTCTCCCGACGGATGGGCAGGAATGCCCCCGGGGTAACTGATGATTATTGCGCTGCACAATAGTCGTGTCAAACCGCTACATCCCCGCGGAAAAGCACCGGGGTCAGCGCTCTCTGCCAGCCTCCTGCAGCGTCCCCTGCACCGGCGAAAAAATGTAATCCACCACGGTACGCCGACCGAGAAGAATTTCTGCAGTGACCTGCATGCCCGGAGCGAGGCGAAACCGACGTCCCTGCGATTGGACATCCCGGGCGTCCGTCGCAATGAGCGTCCTGTAGCCCGTGACCGGAAGCACGTGCTCATCACCACCGCGCCGCCGCTCGAGATTTGTGGCCTGCGGAAGGTCATTCGCGTCCGGGCTGATGTGCACCACCCGGCCGTCGAGCGTGCCGTAACGCTGAAAGGGATATGCCGCCATCTTGAGACGAACGGATTGCCCGATCTCGATAAAACCGGCGTCGAGATGGGTCAGCCAGACCTCCGCCTGAAGCAGTTCATTGGACGGCACAACCGTCATCAATACCGTCCCCGACGAAACGACACTTCCTATCGTGCGGGTGGCAAGGTCCTTGACGACGCCATCGTGCGGCGCCTTCAGTTCGAGAAGCGACTGCCGAAGGGACAGTTTTTCCCTGTCCTGACGCAGACGATGCAGTGATGCCTCGGTATCGACCCGCTCGCCGTGAAGACCTTGCCTGTAAGCACTCTGCAGATGGCTCAGCCGCTGCTGGCTCTGGGATATCGTGGCTTTGAGACTCGCTATCGTGAACTGCTGGGCAGCGAGGTCCTGTTCCTTCTCTATCCGATCCCGGCGCCGATCGAGCAGCATCATCTTTCCCGCGAAGCCATCACGCGTCAGTTGATCGATGGCTGACTCCTGTTCTCGGTAAATCGGCAGAGTCCGACCCAGCTTGGCCTCGACCTCGATCGACATTTTCAGATCCTGCTCCGACTTCACGAGAACCGCGCGCTCGGTGGCGAGGGTATCGATGTGCGCCTGCCGGCGGGCGCGATGCTGCTGATCGACTTGCGCGAACAGGTCGGCAGGCTCGCCCGGTCGCCGGGAAAGCAATGTGCCGGACAGTTCAGCATCGATGCGGCGAAGCTGAAGGCTTCGCATCGCGATCTCGTTTGCGAGTTGACGCTCATCCGCATTCGAGAGACGAGGATCCATACGCGCAAGAACCTGCCCGGCGGCTATACGCTCCCCCTCCCTCACCAGGATCTCTCTTACGATCCCGCTCTCCGCGGGTTGGACGATCTGGAGCTGGCTTGGTGTTATAAGCCGCCCTTGCGCCACCGCGACGACGTCAAGTTCTGCGACGAATGCCCATATGCAAGAGAGCAGGACGAGCGATGCCAGAATCCAGAGTGTTGCCGTCGCAATTCGAGGGGGCCGACCGGAAATCCAGTCCCGGGAAACATCATCGGTCGACTTGGCGTTCATCGAGTTCTGCCTGCGTTTCCGAGGTCGATCCAGCGATCCGGGTTGAGCGACTCGGGAACCTGATGCGCGATGAAAAGCACGGTAACTCGCCCGCGCAATTTCGAAATCGTAGCGCCGAGCAACTCGGAAGTGCGAGCGTCCAGCTGGCTGGTCGCCTCATCGAAAAGCAAAATCGCCGGACGCTTCAGTAGCGCGCGCGCGATGGCAATACGCTGCTTTTGCCCACCCGACAAACCCGCACCATGTTCGCCGAGCTGGGTGTTGTAACCCTGCGGCAGGGATTCGATGAAATCGTGTATCTCGGAATAACGACATGCGTTGACAACTTCATCGAACGTTGCTGCAGGATTGGCACGAACAATGTTCTCGAAGACAGAACCCGTGAACAGGACGGTCTCCTGGGGCACTACGCCAAGCTGCGAGCGCAGTTCATTGACCGCAAGTGTTCGAAGGTCCCTTCCCCCTATGCGGATCGCCCCTTCAAGCGGAATCACAAACCCCTGTAGCAGACGCGCAAGCGTGCTTTTCCCACTGCCTGACGTTCCGATGACCGCAACGCACGAACCCGAGGAAATCCGGATCGAAACCCGATCCAGGATCAGGGGCAGGGTATCCATGTAGCGGTAGGAAACCGCGTCAAACTCTATCGAAGCATCCTGCAGGGTAGTGCGCGAAGGCACTGTTGCGTACGGCTCCGAAGGCGCGTCCGAGATGTCCTTGATACGCCTGACCGCGATCGCCGCCTGCTGGAATTCCTGCCACAACCCCGCGATACGCAGCATCGGCTGGGCCATTCGTCCGGAAAACATCTGGAAGGCCACCAACATCCCGATGGTGAAGCCGGTGTTCTGCATGACCAGCCATGCGCCTGCACACAATACAAGCAGCGACATCATCTGCTCGATCCACTGCGCTGCCACGTTGTAAGTGGAAGCGAGCGATCTCGCAGAAAAACCGGCGCTGAGATAGTCCGAGATGTCGTTCTCGTAGCGTCGTGCCAGCGGCGGTTCCATTTGAAGCGACTTGACTGTCTCTATGCCGGAAACATGCTCGGTAATAAACGCCTGGTTACGCGCGCCGATGAGAAATTGCCGGTCAAGCCGCCTGCGAAGCTCGGGGGCGACAAGGAGTGCGAGAGCTATCAGAGTCGACAGGGCCAGGACCGCGATCCATGACAAGGCAGGGCTGTACCAGAACATGGCTGCACCAAATATCAACGCAAACGGCATTTCAATGAGCAGCAGCAATGCGGCGCCTGCGAGAAATTCGCGGATTGTTTCCACACCTTGCAACCGGGCGACCAGAGTGCCGGTAGATCGGTGCTCGAAATAGCGCGCAGGCAGCGCAAGAATGTGCGCGAATAGTCGCGTGGCGAGACGTGCGTCGACCCGGTTCCCGAGGTCAAGCAACAGGTACTGTCGCGCCCAGGAGATCACTGCGCCGAATGAGGTCGCGATCAGCATCGCCACTGCGATGACCCACAGGGTTTGCGGTGACTGGTGAACGACCACCTTGTCTATCACCACTTGGGTGAGCAGCGGTGTCAGTAGCGAAAGAACCTGCAGGAACAACGAACCGAGGATTACAGCGACCCAGGTTGACCGATATCGCCACAATTCGCGGGCGACCCAGGAAAACCCGAACGACCACGATGCACGTTCGTCTAAAGCGCTGTCCGGAATTCTGAGTGAAAACGCTATGACGTCATCGGTATAGCGCGCTTTCAACTCCGATAAATCAACTGACTTTGGACCCTGAAGTTCAGGCTCGAGTATTTCCGCGAGACCGTGATCGACCCCAAGCAGCAGCGCTATTCCTCGAGGCGAGTGCTCCTCTTGCACAGCCCGAGAGAAGATCAAACTCGGATTCGAACTGCGGGTATCCCGAGAAATCGCGCCGGCATTTCGATGCCGCAAACCTAGGGACTCTGTCGCGGAGAAGATTGCCTGCAATCCATGCGGCGGCGGAAACCGCTGGCAAAGCAGTCCCGGATCAAAAGGCAGACTATGCAATCGGCAGAGATTGCCGATCGCCCATACGAAGTGATCGCCGGAAACGTTCGGTTTCTCTACAGCCATCCCGCCCTCCCGCGAGACTACGGGCGGGCCCATTGCACCGCCCCCACTCCGCATTCTTTGTGCGGGGGTGATTCGCTGTCAATCCCTGCGCGCTTGTTATCTCAACAGGAGATAACAAGAGATTGGAAAGTTGTCAGCGCCTGACTCGTGCAACTCTCATCTTCGGATCGACAAGCTTGCCCTTTTCGATGATGACCTTTCCATCCAGCGCAACTGTGCAATCGCGCATAGGGACATCGTAGTGTCCTCGCGTATTGCGCTTTCCTCCACCCTGAGAATTCGGGCCGGTCGAAAACAGGAAATTCCCTGGAAACGTGCGCGTCGATGCACGATTGTGCTCGGACACATCGCCGTTGAGCGCCATACCGTGCCACAACGACTGCGGATTCAACCCCCATCCGAGGTGCGACACTGCGTAGGGATCCTTGTCCCTCGAATTCATCTT
>CAMBSA010000048.1 GCA_945869935.1 Bordetella parapertussis
CGCAGGAAGAGGCGCTTGCAAATTGTGACTCCCCTACAAATCTGCTTTGGCTCATCAACAATACGGAAGCCGGTGGCGCCCTGAAATCGGGTGGTGAAAAGAGCGCAACGCAGGAAGTGATGCCGTCGCAAAAACAGGCCGGACCCGCAGCGTTCAGTGATTTCAAACTGGATGTCGCAGCAACCTGATGGACGCGCAAGCCAATGAATCTCCGTGCGTCAGTTGCGGGATGATCCAGGACAGTCGTATCGCCCCCTCTGCCGTAGCTGATTCCCGAGATGCCGTCACCGCCTGGTATTCATGCTAAAGGAATTGGCCAAGACTCGATCCATTTCCGCACGAACCTGGATTCTTCGTGCGACGCAAAGATTGACGACCGCAGAATTATTCTTCGGCCACGGCACGGGTGATCCGTCCGGGGAGGCGTTCTGGATCGCAGCACATGCGCTCAAATGCGATTTCGACTACTTGGCGGGGTTCCCGCAGACAAGGCTGACGGTCGAGCAGCGCCGCGTTGCGGACCAAGTTCTCGAGCGGAGGGTAACGACGCGCAAACCCCTCGCCTATATTCTTGGCGAAGCGTGGCTGACAGGAGTGCGCTTTCTTGTCGACGAACGCGTGATAGTGCCGCGCTCATTCATTGCAGAAACAATCGATTCCGCCCTTCCAACGTGGCTCCCCCATCGGGTGGCGACCGTGTTGGATCTTTGCACCGGATCAGGCTGTCTTGCGATCTTGTTGGCGCGGCACTTTCGGCGTGCCCAGGTCGACGGTGTCGATCTGTCGGATGATGCATTGGCGGTTGCACGATTGAACGTGCGCATGCATCGCCTTTCCCACCGCGTCCATCCGATTCGTTCTAACCTGTTTCGCAGCCTTGGAAAAAAACGCTACGACCTGATCGTTTCAAATCCACCTTATGTGAAGGATTCGTCGATGAGGCGACTGCCAGCCGAGTATCGGCACGAGCCGAAACAGGCCCTCGCGGGAGGCAAGGATGGGCTCGACCTCGTGCGGCGCATTCTGCGCGATGCGCCGATACATCTCGAAGCAGAAGGCGTGCTTGTCTGCGAAATCGGGCATAACCGCAAGGCGCTCGAGGACGCTTATCCGACGCATCCGTTCATCTGGCTTTCGACCGAATTCGGTAGCGACGAGGTCTTCCTGATTAATCGCGAAGGTCTGATAAAGCAAGCATCACCGTCACGGTGATGCTTGCTTCTAACGCGAACTTTGGCGCTCTCGCAGTTCGTCCAGTGTCTTGCAGTCGATGCACAACGTTGCCGTCGGCCGTGCTTCAAGCCGCTTGAGCCCGATTTCGGCCCCGCACTTGTCGCACCAACCGTAATCCTGCGTATCGATCCTAACGATCATCTGGTCGATTCGTTTTAACAACTTTCTCTCACGATCACGATTCCGCAATTCGGTCGCCATATCCGCTTCCTGCGTGGCACGGTCGTTGGGATCCGCAAAAACCGTTGCCTCGACCTGCATCGCATGAACGGTACGCTCGATGTCATCTGAAAGGTCCCACTTAACAGATTCGAGAATTTGGCGAAAATGCGCCCGTTGAGGCGCATTCATATACTCTTCGCCCTTCTTGATCGCATAAGGGATAAAACTTTTTTGCGGGATATCCAATGACTGTTCCTGAAGAAATGATTTGTTTTTGATACCAGAAAGAACGTGCACCGGCAAGCCGGAGCGGTTCGTGTGAGAGTGTATGCATTCATTGTGATGATTTTATACTCGGCGTAGAATAATGTCCTCGCGGGGTGTAGCGCAGCCTGGTAGCGCGCTTGCTTTGGGAGCAAGATGTCGGGAGTTCGAATCTCTCCACCCCGACCAAGTATGCGTGAGCCTCTCGTGCCCGGTGCGTCGGTTTTCAACGTGCCCGTAGCTCAACTGGATAGAGCACCAGCCTTCTAAGCTGGGGGTTGTGGGTTCGATTCCCGCCGGGCGCGCCAGATAATTTGAAGTAAAAGTTTGAAGTGCAACGGTGGCTGTAGCTCAGCTGGTAGAGTCCCGGATTGTGATTCCGGTTGTCGCGGGTTCGAGTCCCGTCAGCCACCCCAGTTAAAACAAGAAGGCCACCTACGGGTGGCCTTCTTGTTTCTGGATATTGCAGAAAAGTTAAGGGGCGCCATGATGGCACCCCTTATTACTCCAGCGATTCTGCGATTACTGGGCGGCTTCCTGTTCCTTGATTGCCTTCATTGAAAGTCGCACACGGCCCTTTTCGTCGGATTCGAGCACTTTGACTTTCACGATCTGTCCTTCTTTCAGATGGTCGGCAACGCTTGCTACCCTCTGTTCGCTGATTTGCGAGATATGCAGGAGCCCGTCACGGCCCGGGAGGACCTGAACGATGGCACCGAAATCGAGTAGCTTCAATACCGTACCTTCGTAGATTCGCCCTACTTCGACATCTGCAGTAATGTCTTCGATACGTTTCCTCGCAGCCTCTCCGCCTTCGTGGGAGATACAGGCGATGGAAATCGTTCCGTCGTCGGATATTTCGATCGTCGTTCCGGTCTCTTCCTGAATGCCTCGGATAACAACGCCACCTTTGCCGATCACATCACGAATCTTCTCGGGATTGATCTTCAGCTTGATGATGCGTGGCGCGAAGCTGGAGATTTCCGTACGGGATCCGTCGATCGACCGCTTCATAAGTTCAAGAATATGCATGCGCGCCTCCTGGGCCTGCGCGAGCGCAACCTGCATGATTTCCTTGGTGATGCCTTCGATCTTGATGTCCATCTGAAGTGCGGTGATGCCCTGATCGGTACCGGCGACCTTGAAGTCCATGTCACCGAGGTGATCCTCATCGCCAAGAATGTCGGTCAGAACGGCGAATCGCGTGCCTTCCTTGATAAGTCCCATGGCGATTCCTGCAACGTGCGCTTTGGTCGGGACGCCCGCATCCATGAGCGCCAGACTTCCACCGCATACCGAGGCCATCGACGAGGAACCGTTTGACTCGGTAATTTCGGATACTACCCGGATCGAGTAACCGAACTCTTCGGCGGGTGGCAACATGTTCATCAGTGCACGCTTCGCCAGTCGGCCATGACCAATTTCACGACGCTTGGGCGTCCCTACACGGCCCGTCTCGCCGGTCGCATAGGGCGGCATGTTGTAATGCATCATGAAACGATCTTTGTATTCGCCCATGAGCGCATCGATGATCTGCTCGTCCCGTCCGGTACCGAGTGTCGCAATGACTAGCGCTTGAGTTTCACCTCGTGTGAAAAGAGCTGAACCGTGCGTACGCGGGAGCACGCCAAGGCGAATATCGATCGGCCTCACGGTGCGCGTATCACGACCGTCTATGCGGGGTTCGCCATCAAGTATCTGGCTTCGAACGATCTTCGATTCAAGTCCAAACATAATATCACCCACCAGATTGGAGTCAGGCGGCGTGTCTGTACCGCCGGAGAGGGTTTCCTTCACTTGCTTGCTGATTTCAGAAAGGCGTGTGCTGCGGAGCTGCTTGCTGCGGATCTTGTAGGCTTCACGCAATTGCACTTCGGCGAGTTCGGTGATCTTTGCGATCAGAGGTTCGTTCTTTGGCGCTGCCTTCCAGTCCCAAGAAGGTTTTGCAGCCTGGTCGGCAAGTTCATGAATGGCCTGCACTGCCGCTTGCATTTGCTCATGGCCGAATACCACGCTGCCCAGCATTACGTCCTCGGGCAACTCTTTCGCCTCGGACTCGACCATCAACACTGCATGTTCGGTTCCGGCTACAACGAGATTCAGATCGCTTTCCTTCAACTGGCTGGCCGTAGGATTGAGGATGTATTGACCATTGATATAGCCCACACGCGCGGCACCGATCGGGCCGTTGAAAGGAATTCCCGATAGCGTGAGTGCGGCGGACACACCGATCATTGCAGCGATGTCCGGATCAACTTCAGGGTTGACCGACATCACTGTAGCAACGACCTGAACTTCGTTATAGAAGCCTTCGGGAAACAGAGGCCGGATTGGGCGGTCGATCAGGCGGCTGGTAAGAATCTCTTTTTCTGACGGACGGCCCTCGCGTTTGAAGAATCCCCCCGGGATCTTTCCTGCCGCGTAGGTTTTCTCTATGTAGTCGCAGGTTAGCGGAAAAAAATCCTGTCCCGGTTTGGCATTTTTTGCGCCGACCACTGTGCAAAGGACGACGGTATCGTCCATGTTGACAATGACTGCGCCGTGCGACTGACGCGCGATTTCTCCAGTTTCCAGCGTTACCTGGTGGGCGCCGTACTGAAAGGATTTACGAATGGGATTGGGCATTGGTATTGGGTCTCTGATTTCTTGTCATACGAAAGGGCGCATCGCTGATGCGCCCCCTATGGAAGATTGAAAAGCTGAAGTAAAAACGCCCACCCGGTAATCGGTGTGGGCGTTTGCAGGTCTACTTGCGTAGGCCGAGCTTCTCGATGAGTTGCCGGTACTTATCGGCATTCGTGCGTTTCAGATAATCGAGCAGCTTACGTCTCTGGCTTACCAGCATCAGAAGGCCTCGACGTGAATGATGATCTTTCACGTGCATCTTGAAATGATCAGTCAGCCCGTTGATACGGGCAGTGATCAGGGCAACCTGCACTTCGGGCGACCCGGTGTCGCCTTTGGCTCGTTGATTCTCGGTAATGATTTGCGCGCGTTGCGCAATCGTGACTTGCATGTCGTCTACACTCGCGTTGTCGTTGGACTGGGAAAGCCGCGCATTTTAGCCTGAAATCATTGTGTTCCACAAGGAGTTCCGTATATTTTTTACTGATTTTCCTGAGTCATGCCGCGTTGGACCGAAAGGACGCAGTCCTCGAGGCGTCCCAAACCCAGAAATACTCCGTCCTGTGAGTACACCCGCACGGTTCCGTCAGGGCCAGGACAGGAGCCAACCATTCGGCCGTGTCTAAATCGCACCGCATTTTCCAAGCTCAGGTCAACACGTGGGCGCGCTGCTGCCAGCGTATCCGGCGGAAGGAGCCACCCATCGATGCTCTTGCGGTTCGCCGATTCTTCTACGAGGTGAAGCGCGATCGCATCATCCAGTCGGAAATTACCCACCCGGGTGCGCTGCAAAGCCGATAGATGCGCGCCGCAACCGAGCATTTCACCAATATCCTCGGCGAGCACCCTAATATAGGTTCCCTTGCTGCAGTCAACCAGAATTTGTGCCAAGGGACCATTAAAGTCCACTAGATCAATGTTATAGATCATTACCTTACGTGGCGGACGTTCAACGGTCTCGCCGCGCCTTGCCAAGGTATAGAGCGCCTGCCCATTGCGTTTGAGTGCCGAATGCATTGGCGGGATTTGTTCGATTTCTCCGCGGAATCGTTCCAGAACTGCCGCAAGCTGATCACGGTCTGTGTCGGGGCGGACTTCGGATAGAACTTCGCCTTCTGCGTCTCCGGTGCTGGTTCGGATACCAAGGCGAATTTCAGCGCGGTAGGCCTTTCCCGCGTCCAGCATTTCTGAGGATAGCTTTGTTGCCTCCCCCAAACACACTGGAAGCAAACCGGACGCTAGAGGATCCAGGGTTCCGGTATGGCCTGCGCGCAATGCACCGTAAGCACGCCGCGCGCGTTGCAACGCAGCATTTGAACTGATGCCCAAGGGCTTATCGAGCAACAAGACCCCGCTTACGCGGCGGTGAAACGGTTTGCCCAGCAAGGCTACTCGGCCGTTTTTTCCGGGATTCCGGCAACGGCCTCATCAATGAGGCGAGAAAGCCTCACCCCCCTTTCGACCGACTCATCGTAGATGAAGTGCAGCTCCGGCGTGGTATGAGTGCTGAGCTTCTGGCCCAGCATTGTGCGAATGAAGCCGGCGGCCCGCTTGAGGCCCTTGTTCGTATGCTCTTTCTGATCCGAATCACCCAGGAGCGTGTAGAAGACCTTGGCGTGGGCAAGGTCGGACGATACCTCTACCCCGGTGAACGTAATCATGCCGACGCGGGGATCCTTCAGCTCGGAGCGCACGATCTGCGACAGCTCCCGCTGAATCTGATCCGCGACTTTACGAAGGCGCTGGGGGTTGGCCATGTTGTTTCACCCTCACGGCACGCAGATTTTCAGCGTACCGTACCTGGGAATCTCCGCACACGCGCGAATGCCTAAAGCGTTCGCGCGACTTCCTGGACTTCATAGACCTCGAGGATGTCACCGACTTCGATGTCTTGATAACCTTTGACGGACAGGCCGCACTCAAACCCCGATTTCACCTCGCGAACATCGTCCTTGAAGCGCTTGAGAGAGTCGAGTTCACCATCGAACAGCACGACATTGGATCTCAGGACGCGTACCTGCGAAGTGCGCTTGACCAATCCCTCGAGAACATAGCAACCCGCAATCGTTCCAACGCGGGAAATGCGGAACACCTGACGTATTTCGACTTGGCCGAGAACCTGCTCCTTCTTCTCTGGCGACAACATGCCAGAGAGCGCGGCTTTTACCTCGTCCACGGCTTCGTAAATGATGTTGTAGTAGCGAATATCCACGCCCACGGACTCCGCGGCTTTGCGCGCGACGCCGTCGGCACGAGTATTGAACCCGATGATCACGGCCTTTGAGGCGAGAGCCAGGTTGACATCGGATTCGCTGATTCCGCCGACTGCGCTGTGAATCACGTTGACCTTGACTTCATCCGTCGACAGCTTGGTAAGCGCATGCAGAAGTGCTTCCTGGGAACCCTGTACATCTGATTTGATCAGCAGTGGGAGGACTTTGACTCCGCCCTCCTTCATCTGATCGAACATGTTTTCCAGTTTCGCCGCCTGTTTCTTGGCCAGCTTTACATCGCGGAACTTGCCTTGGCGGAACAAGGCGATCTCGCGTGCCTTGCGCTCGTCTGTAAGCGACATTACTTCCTCGCCCGCGCCGGGAACATCGGCCAGACCCTGGATCTCCACCGGGATGGATGGTCCCGCTTCGTTTACCGTTTTGCCATTCTCGTCGGTCATCGCGCGCACCCGCCCGAATGCACTTCCGGCGAGGACCACGTCACCGCGCCTCAGTGTCCCGGACTGGACAAGTATGGTTGCAACCGGGCCGCGCCCCTTGTCCAGGCGCGCTTCAATCACAAGCCCTTTTGCCGTGCCGTCTACAGGCGCAGTCAGTTCAAGAACCTCTGCTTGCAACAGAACCTGCTCGAGCAGGCTGTCAACGCCGGCGCCGGTACGTGCAGAAACCGGCACGAAAGGCGAATCACCGCCGTACTCCTCGGGTACGACCCCTTGAGCGACAAGCTCCTGCTTGACCCGATCCAGGTTCGCCTCGGGTTTGTCGATCTTGTTGATCGCAACTACGAGCGGAACGTTCGCGGCCTTAGCATGCGCGATCGCCTCGATCGTCTGTGGCATCACGCCGTCGTCCGCGGCGACGACAAGAATGACGATATCGGTCGCTTTGGCACCACGAGCACGCATCGCGGTAAAGGCCTCGTGACCGGGTGTATCCAGGAAAGTGATAGAACCGCCTGGGGTTTCGACGTGATAAGCACCGATATGCTGGGTGATGCCGCCAGCCTCGCCTGCAGCGACTTTCGCACGACGAATATAGTCGAGCAGCGAGGTTTTACCGTGATCGACGTGGCCCATGACGGTTACAACCGGAGGACGTGGTGTGGCGACCGACTCGTGATGCAGCGGTGCTTCTTCAAGATAAGCCTCGGGATCATCGAGCTTGGCGGCTACCGCCTTGTGCCCGAGTTCCTCGACGATAATCATGGCGGTCTCCTGATCGAGTACCTGATTGATCGTCACCATCTGTCCGAGCTTCATTAGCAGCTTGATGACTTCGGCCGCCTTGATAGACATTTTGTGCGACAGATCAGCAACCGTGATGGTTTCCGGGACGTGCACATCCTTGATCACCGGCTCCGACGGCGCTGCGAAACCGTGCTCTGCGGTGTCGGTCGATCCTCCCGATGATCCGCCGCGGCCACCGCGTCCTCCGCGTGTATGCCAGCCCGATGCGCCACCGACGTCGCCGCGGCTTTTCAGGCCGCGCCGCTTCGCGCTTTCGTCTTTCCAGACGGTGACCTGCTTGACCTTCTTTGGCTTCTTGTCGGCGTCCGCTACTTTTGGCTTGTGCAGCGTGTTGTCGCCTGCCGCAGGTGCCGTCTTGGCTTTTTCCGCTTTTGCCTTCTCTTCGGCAGCCTTCTTGGCTTCTGCTTCCCGCTGTTCGGCCGCACGGCGCTCGCGCTCCATGCGTTCGGCAACTTCGGCAGCCTGGCGCGCCGAGAGCTCGCCTGATCGGCGACGCTCGTCCTCGCGCAACGCCATCTGTTCCTTGCTGATCACCGAAACGGGGCGTGCAGGAGCGGGCGCGACGGGAGCTGGCGAAGATGCAACCAAAGGCTCCAGCACCGCTGGCTCCGGTTCTGCAATCGGTTCGGGTTCAGGCTCGGGCTCGGGCCCGGGCACAACCACAATTTCCGCCACAGGCTCTGGCGCGGGAGCCGGTTGAGGTTCGATCGCGGGCAGCGGTGTCGTCTCCTCGATCTGAGCTTCCGCTTCGGTCGCCGGAATTTCATCAGGCGTATCCCGCTTGATGAATACGCGCTTTTTCTTGACCTCGACCTGAATCGTCCTCGCCTTGCCAGTAGA
>CAMBSA010000049.1 GCA_945869935.1 Bordetella parapertussis
CGTGCCCCCGTCGTCCTCGCGCTGCGCATCCCACAGGGTCGGCGTTTCGCCCGCGCGGGGAGAATTGGGATCAACGCCCGCGCGCGGCGAATTGGGATCAACGCCCGCGCGCGGCGCGGTGGGATCAACGCCCGCACGTGGCGCGGAGAGCCCAAAGTGCCTGTACGCGGACGGCGTCGCCATCCGGCCGCGCGGTGTGCGCTGCAGATAACCCTGCTGGATCAGGAACGGTTCGAGCACATCCTCGATCGTCTCGGACTCCTCGCCGATCGCGTGCGCGAGATTGTCCAGGCCCACCGGCCCGCCTGAGAACTTCTCGATCACCGCGAGCATCAGCTTGCGGTCCATCAGGTCGAAGCCCGCCGAGTCGACATCGAGCATCGCAAGCGCCGCATCGGCCACCGCCTGATCCACCGTGCCGCTGGCCTTCACCTGCGCGAAGTCGCGCACCCGGCGCAACAGGCGGTTGGCGATCCGCGGCGTGCCGCGCGAGCGGCGTGCGATTTCGAGCGAACCTTCGGTGGTGATGCCGACTTCGAGCAGCTTGGCCGAGCGCGTGACGATCCGCTCAAGTTCCGCGGGCGTGTAGAACTCCAGCCTCGCGACGATGCCGAAACGGTCGCGAAGCGGATTGGTGAGCATGCCCGCGCGGGTGGTCGCGCCCACCAGGGTGAAGGGCGGCAGGTCCAGCTTCACCGACCGCGCCGCCGGCCCCTCGCCGATCATGATGTCGATCTGGAAGTCCTCCAGCGCGGGGTAGAGGATCTCCTCCACCACCGGCGACAGGCGGTGGATCTCGTCGATGAACAGCACATCGTTCGGCTCGAGGTTGGTGAGCATCGCCGCGAGGTCGCCCGCGCGCTCGAGCACCGGGCCGGAGGTCTGGCGCAGGTTCACGCCCATCTCGCGCGCGATGATGTGTGCAAGCGTGGTCTTGCCCAGGCCCGGCGGACCGAACAGCAGCACGTGGTCGAGAGATTCCTTCCTCTTGCGCGCCGCGCTGACGAAGATCTCCAGCTGGCCGCGGATCTTCTCCTGGCCGACGTATTCGTCCAGCGAACGCGGCCGAAGCGCGCGCTCGATCACCTCTTCCTGCACGCCCGCAGGGACGGTGGAGATCAGCCGGTCGGTCTCGATCGCCATCTATTTTTCCTCGAAATGTTGAACATTTATAGGAAAAGTGTCCGACCGGTGCGTGAAATCGGGCGATTCACGTACAGAAATGGTGCAGAACCCGGTCAGAAACGAGGTCATGAACCGTGCCTCACGCGCGCGCCAGCAGGCGCAGCGCCTGACGGATGCCGTCGGATAAGGACAAGCCCTCGGGCAGCTGCTTCACCGCGAGCAGTGCCTCGCGCTCGCTGTAGCCCAGGCCCAGCAGCGCATTCATGACGTCGTTGCCCGCCGGCGCCTCGCCGCCCGGCGCCCCGCCCACCGAGGAGCCGACCGCGAATTCCGCGCCGAGCTTGTCCTTGAGTTCGAGCAACAGGCGCTCGGCGGTCTTCTTGCCGATTCCGGGCACCTTCACCAGCCGTCCGCTTTCCTGCATGCGCACCGCGTCCACCAGCTCGCCGATTGACATGCCCGAGAGCACCGCGAGCCCGATCCGCGCACCCACGCCGGAGATCTTCAGCAGTTGCCGGAATACGCGGCGCTCGCCCTCGGTGCCGAAACCGTAGAGCAGTTGCGCATCCTCGCGCACCACCATGTGGATGTGGAGCGACACCGGCTGGCCGGTGGCGGGCAGGTTGTAGAAGGTGCTCATCGGCACTTCCACCTCGTAGCCCACGCCATGCACATCCACCAGGATCTGCGGCGGATTCTTCTCCAGCAGGGTTCCTGCGATCCGCCCGATCATTGCGCCTGACTCCGGATACAAACATTCATACCAGACGCCCTTTTTTCATCCGAAAGCCCCGGGTATCGAGCGCGCCCATGCCCTGCCCGCCGTGGGCATGGCAGATCGCACAGGCGAGCGCATCCGCCGCATCGGGACTGGGCACGCCGGCAAGATTCAGCAGGCGTTTCACCATCTCCTGCACCTGTTCCTTGTGCGCCTTGCCGTGGCCGACGACCGATTGCTTCACCTGCAGCGCGGTGTATTCCGCCACCGGCAGCCCCGCATCGACTGCCGCACAGATCGCGGTGCCCCGCGCCTGGCCGAGCGACAGAGTCGCCTGCGGGTTCACATTCACGAACACCTTCTCCACCACCGCCTGGTGCGGCGAATTCTCGCGAATCACCTGGCGCAGTCCTTCGAGGATCACCTTCAGGCGTTCGGGGAGGGGACCGGTGGCCGGCGATTTCACGCAACCGCTGGTCACGTAGGTCAGGCGGGCGCCCTGCATGTCGATGATGCCGAAGCCGGTGGAGTTCAGACCCGGATCGATGCCGAGGATGCGGATTCCGCCGGGCATCGCGGGCGCGTTTATGGCTGCGACTCCCGGAACCCGTCGGTGCGTGCACCACCGCCACGGATTTCGCGTGGGCTCACTGCTCGATCACCGCCGAGGTGTACACGTCCTGCACGTCATCCAGCGACTCGAGCGCATCGAGCAACTTCTGCATCTTTGCCGCGTCATCGCCGGTCATCACGGTTTCGGCGTTGGGCTTCATGGTGATTTCCGCAAACTCCGGCTTCAGGCCCGCCTTCTCGAGGCCTTCCTTCACCTTGTGGAAGTCGGGCGCGGTGCTCAGCACCTCGATCGAGCCATCCTCGTTGTTGAGCACATCCTCCGCGCCCGAATCGAGCGCGGCTTCCATCACCTTGTCCTCGCTCGTGCCCGGCGCGAACAGGAACTGGCCGCAGTGCTTGAACATGTAGGCCACCGAGCCGTCGGTGCCGAGGTTGCCGCCGTGCTTGGTGAAGGCGTGGCGCACGTCCGCCACGGTGCGGGTGCGGTTGTCGGTGAGACAGTCGACGATCACCGAGGCGCCGGCGGTGCCGTAGCCCTCGTAGCGCACTTCCTCGTAGGACACGCCGTCAAGTTCGCCTGTGCCGCGCTTGATCGCGTTCTTGATGTTGTCCGCGGGCATGTTCTCGGTCTTGGCTTTTTCGATCGCCAGACGCAGCCGCGGGTTGAAGTTCGGGTCGCCGCCGCCCATGCGCGCGCCGACCGTGATCTCCTTGATCAGGCGCGTGAAGATCTTGCCCCGCTTGGCGTCCTGGCGCCCCTTGCGGTGCTGGATATTGGCCCACTTGGAATGTCCTGCCATGGCAGCGTCCGTATCCGAAAAGTGATTGATGCTGAATTGATGCCAGGGCTGTCGCCGCCTTGCCATCAGGCGGTCGCGAACTGGCCCTTGCGCCTTTGCGCAAGCCCTCGTGCTCTTGCGCGAACGTATAATTTTAACACCTCCCCTACTTCGGCCCGGAATCCAGCCCCGGGTATCGAGCCCTCCATGACCGACCGCGCCTGCGAACTTCTACCCGATCTTCTCCCTGTGGCCCAATCGGGTGACCTGACCCTCGGCATCCTGCCCGCGCTCGCCAACCGTCACGGGCTGATTACCGGCGCCACCGGCACCGGGAAGTCGGTGTCGCTGCAGACGCTCGCGCAGGCGTTTTCCTCGATCGGCGTGCCGGTGTTCATCGCCGATGTGAAAAGCGACCTCGCGGGACTCGCGCAGGCAGGCTCGATGTCGCCAAAACTCAAGGACCGCCTTGCCGAGCGCAACTTGCCGGAGCCGCAATTTGCCGCTTCGCCGGTGGTGTTCTGGGACGTATGGGGCAAGGCCGGCCATCCGGTTCGCGCCACCGTGTCGGACATGGGTCCGCTGCTGCTCGGGCGAATGCTGGGGCTGAATGAGGTTCAGCAGGGCGTGTTGAGTCTCGTGTTCAAGATTGCCGACGACAACGGCCTCCTGCTGCTCGACATGAAGGACCTGCGCGCGATGGTGCAGCACGCGGGCGACAACGCGAAGCAGTTCACCACCGAGTACGGCAACATTTCCACCGCCTCGATCGGTGCGATCCAGCGCGGCCTGCTCGAACTCGAGCAGCAGGGTGCCGATGCTCTTTTCGGCGAACCGGCGCTGGACATCGCCGACCTGATGCAGACCGACAGCAAGGGCCGGGGCGTGGTGAACATCCTCGCCGCCGACCGCCTGATGAACGCGCCCAAGCTGTATTCCACCTTCCTGCTCTGGCTGCTCTCGGAACTGTTCGAACATCTCCCGGAAGTCGGCGACCCGGACAAGCCGAAGCTTGTGTTCTTCTTCGACGAGGCGCACCTGCTCTTCAACGACGCACCGCGCGCACTGCTGGACAAGATCGAGCAGGTGGTGCGCCTGATACGTTCCAAGGGCGTGGGCGTGTATTTCGTCACCCAGAACCCGCTGGATATTCCCGACACGGTGCTCGGCCAGCTCGGCAACCGGGTGCAGCACGCGCTGCGCGCCTTCACACCGCGCGACCAGAAAGCAGTGAAGGCGGCGGCCGAAACCATGCGCGCGAACCCGAAGCTGAAGGTGGAGGAAGTCATCACCGAACTGTCGGTGGGCGAGGCGCTGGTGTCCTTCCTCGACGAGAAGGGCCGGCCGACGATCGTCGAGCGCGCCTGGGTGCTGCCGCCGGGTTCGCGCATCGGCCCGCTCACCGATCCCGAGCGACTTGCGGTGATCAAGGGCTCGGTGATCTACGGGCATTACGAGAACACGATCGACCGCGAATCGGCGTACGAGAAACTGAAAGGGCGCGCGGGCAATCGCATGGGCGCGCAGACCCAGCAGGCACAGGCGCCGGCACCCGATGCGAATGCGTGGGGACGCGGCGGCTCGAGCGCACCTGCGCCGGCCGAACCGCAGCCGACCGGAAACGCCGGACAGAACGCGGGGGCAGGTGCAGGCGGCAGCCTGATGGATTCCCTCGGCGAAATCCTGATGGGATCCACCGGCCCGCGCGGCGGCCGGCACGACGGCCTGCTGCAGTCGGTGGCCAAGAGCGCGGCGCGCACCATCGGCTCGCAGCTGGGACGCGAGATCATCCGCGGCGTGCTCGGCTCGATTCTCGGCGGCGGAAAGCGCAGATGAAGAAGCTGGCGGCGTTGAAAATGCACGCAAAGCATCCGGGGTGAACATTCCCGGGGTAAGCAGTACCCCTTATCGGACCATCGGTATTGCCTGTGCGCTGGCCGGCGTCCTGGCCTTTTCGGCCAAGGCGGTGGTTGCCAAGCTTATGTATCGCCACGGCATCGATGCGGTGACGCTGATGGCGATGCGCATGAGCATCGCGCTGCCGATATTCATCGGCATCGGCCTGTGGATCGCGCACCGCACGAAAGCGCCGCGGATTTCGCGCCGCGAGTGGGTCACGATGATCGCGATCGGGTTCACCGGCTATTACGCGGCGAGCTTCCTCGATTTCATCGGGCTCCAGTACGTCACCGCCGGCATCGGCCGGTTGATCCTGTTCGCCTACCCGACGATCACGGTCGCGATCTCGGCATTGTTTCTCAAACGCCGCGTGACCCGCGCCGAGGTGATGGCTCTGCTGATCACCTACGCCGGCGTGGCACTGGTGCTGTCCAACGCGATCAGCGGCCAGCAGGTGAACCTGCCGCTGGGCGCCTTGCTGATTTCGGGCGCCGCGTTCTTTACCGCGGTGTTCCTCGTCTGGAGCGCCGAATCCATCCGGCGGGTGGGATCGATGCGCTTTACCGCCTACGCGATGAGCATCGCCGCCCTGCCTTCGATCCTGCAATTCCCGCTGCTGCGGCCGATGTCGGCGCTCGACCTGCCGCTGGAGGCCTGGGGGCTCGCGCTGCTGCTCTCGGTCATGTGCACCGTGCTGCCCCTGTTTCTCACCGCGGAGGCGCTCAAGCGCGTCGGCGCCAACCACGTGTCGCTGCTAGGCGCGCTCGGCCCGGTGATGACGATTCTCATCAGCAACGTAGTGCTCGGCGAAAGCATGATGCCGCTGCAATGGGCGGGGGCGCTGCTGGTCATGGCGGGAGTGGCCTTGGTTACAATGCGTCCCTCCCGGTAAGCAACGATCAGCGCACGATCGGGGCGCACCACCGGACATTTCAGGAAGACACCTCATGGATCTCGGATTACGCGGCAAATCGGCCATCGTCTGCGGCGCAAGCAAGGGCCTCGGCCGCGCCTGCGCCACCTCGCTCGCCCGCGAGGGCGTGAACGTCATCATCGTGGCGCGCGGCAAGGAGGAACTGGAAAAGACCGCGGCGGAGATCCGCGCCGCTACCGGCGCGACGATCACCGCGATCGCGGCCGACATCACCACCGAGGAAGGGCGCGCCGCCGCACTCGCCGCCTGCCCGAATCCGGACATCCTCGTCACCAATGCGGGCGGCCCGCCGGCGGGCGACTTTCGCAAACACGGCCGCGAGGACTGGGAGAAGGCACTTAACGCCAACATGCTCACGCCGATCGAACTGATCAAGGCCACGATCGACGGCATGATCGCGCGCAAGTTCGGACGCATCGTCAACATCACCTCGAGCGCGGTGAAGGCGCCGCTGGATTCGCTCGGACTCTCCAACGGCGCGCGCTCCGGGCTCACCGGTTTCGTGGCGGGGCTGTCGCGCAGCAATGTCCGGCATAACGTCACCATCAACAACCTGTTGCCCGGCCTGTTCGACACCGACCGCCAGAAGGCCACCGTCGGCCACTGGGCCAAGGAACGCGGCATCACCTTTGAGGAAATGAAGGCCCAGCGCGTCGCGCACATACCGGCGGGGCGCCTTGGGGTGCCAGCTGAATTCGGCGATGCCTGCGCCTTCCTGTGCAGCGCGCAGATGGGTTATGTCACCGGGCAGAACTTCCTGATCGACGGCGGCGCGTATCCAGGGACGTTCTGAAACCTCATCAACAAGGGAAAGACTCATGAACATCGCAATCGTCGGCGCCGGCAATGTCGGTCAGACACTTGCCGACGCATGGGGCGCCGGGCGCACGCGTGGTGAAGATCTTCAACACCACCGGCTTCAACAACATGACCGATGCGATGTACGGCGACGAGCACGCGACGATGCGCAGGCGAAGACCGCCGCCGCGGCGCTTGCTTCTGAGCTCGGCTTCGACCCGGTGGACTGCGGGCCGCTGCTGCATTCGCGTTACCTCGAGAACTTCGCGGTGATGTGGATCTGGCTCGCGGTCAAGGGCGGCCTCGGCCGCGACGTCGCCTGGAAGCTGTTGCGTCGCTAAGGCGGAAGCCGCCGCTGCCTGCTTGTGCCGGGGCCCGGCGTGCGGAGCGTCGCAGGCCCTTGCAGTAAAATCCGCCGACACTTTTCATCCCGCGCCGTCCGGCGCGGCGCTCACCGGAGGAGACACCCCATGAACGATCCCAAGATCTCGGGCATCGCGTCCCTGCAACTCAAGGACCCGTCGCTGTTTCGCCAGCAGTGCTATATCAATGGTGCATGGCTTGACGCCGACAGCGGCAAGACGATACCGGTGACCAATCCGGCCACCGGTGAGATCCTCGGCACGGTGCCGAACATGGGAGCGGCCGAGACCCGCCGCGCGATCGAGGCGGCGAACGCCGCCTGGCCCGGCTGGCGCGCAAAGACCGCGAAGGAACGCAGCATCATCCTGCGCCGCTGGTTCGACCTGATGATGGCCAACCAGGAAGACCTGGCCAAGCTCCTCACCGCCGAGCAGGGCAAGCCGCTCGCCGAAGCGCGCGGCGAAATCGCCTACGGCGCCTCCTTCATCGAGTGGTTCGCCGAAGAGGGCAAGCGCATCTACGGCGACACCATCCCGCAGCACGCGGCGGACAAGCGCATCGTGGTGATCCGCGAACCGGTGGGCGTGTGCGCCGCGATCACGCCGTGGAACTTCCCCAACGCGATGATCACCCGCAAGGTCGGCCCGGCGCTCGCCGCCGGCTGCACCATGGTGCTCAAGCCCGCCACCGCCACGCCGTACTCGGCGCTTGCGATGTCCGAACTCGGCGAACGTGCCGGCATCCCGAAGGGCGTATTCAGCATCGTCACCGGATCGGCCTCGCAGATCGGCGGCGAGATGACCTCGAACCCGACGGTACGCAAGCTCACCTTCACCGGCTCCACCGAAATCGGCAAGGTGCTGATGGAGCAGTGCGCGAAGACCGTCAAGAAAACTTCGATGGAACTCGGCGGCAACGCGCCCTTCATCGTGTTCGACGACGCCGACCTTGACGCCGCGGTCGAAGGCGCGATGGCCTCCAAGTACCGCAACACCGGCCAGACCTGCGTCTGCGCGAATCGCCTCTTGGTGCAGGACAGCGTGTACGACGCGTTCTCCGCCAAGCTCGCGAAAGCCGTATCCGCGATGAAGGTCGGCAACGGTTTCGAGCCGGGCGTCACGCAGGGCCCGCTGATCGATGCCAATGCAGTGGCCAAGATCGAGGAACACATCGAGGATGCGCTCGCCAAGGGCGCGAAGGTACTGGTGGGCGGCAAGCGCCATGCGCTCGGCGGCACCTTCTTCGAGCCGACGGTGCTCACCGGCGTGACGCCCGCGATGAAGGTCGCGCGCGAGGAAACCTTCGGCCCGCTCGCGCCGCTGTTTCGCTTCAAGGACGAGGCCGAGGCAATCCGCATGGCCAACGACACCGAGTTCGGCCTGGC
>CAMBSA010000050.1 GCA_945869935.1 Bordetella parapertussis
GACATCGGCGAGGTGCTCGAGGCATACGGCAGCCAAGGGCTCGAAGCACTTGCCGCCGCCGCGGCATCCGCTCCCGCATCGGCAACCCGTGCCGTCGACGGCCTCACCTTCCTGCCACCGGTTTCGCGTCCCGGGAAGATCGTTTGTCTCGGACTCAACTATGTGGATCACGCAGCCGAAGGCGGCCACGCGAAGCCGACGTATCCGAGCTTCTTCTATCGGGGGTCAAGCTCACTCATCGGCCATCGCGCACCGATCGTGCGCCCACCGTGTTCAACGCAACTCGATTACGAATGCGAACTCATTGCCATTGTTGGACGCAAGGCACGTCATGTGAAGCAGGCGGATGCGCTTGCCTACATAGCGGGATATTCGTGCTTCAACGATGCGACGATCCGCGACTACCAGCGCAAGACCGGCCAGTGGACCATAGGCAAGAACTTCGATGGCACAGGCGCATTCGGTCCGTGGTTCGTGAGTGCGGACGAACTGCCGCCCGGAGCAAACGGACTGAAAATCAGCACCCGGCTCAACGGCCAGACGATGCAGTCGGCAGTCACCTCGGACATGCTTTTCCCGGTCGCGGAAACGATCGCGATACTTACCGAATGCATGACGCTTGAGCCCGGCGACCTGATCGTGATGGGAACACCCGCCGGCGTCGGTTACGCGCGCAAGCCGCCGGTATGGATGAAAGCAGGCGACGTGGTGGAAGTGGATAT
The DNA here is from genome assembly GCA_945869935.1 of Bordetella parapertussis. Taxonomy (GTDB): domain Bacteria; phylum Pseudomonadota; class Gammaproteobacteria; order Burkholderiales; family SG8-39; genus CAMBSA01. The sequence continues at coordinate 723 of CAMBSA010000050.1, forward strand.
CGAAAACATCGGCGTACTCAGCAACCCGATCGCCGACGAGGCCTGATCGCTTCGTCGCGCGTGCCGCCGGGTCTGCAGCTTTGTCGGCGCGCGCGGGCCTCAGTGCAACTGGCGCTTGCCCGAGCCACGCGGAGGGCGCTCCGCCATCGTGGTTTCGGAGGTCGCACCGCGTTCGGCCCAGCGCCGCTCGAACAACTGATTCACGAGAGACGTGACCTCGCTGATCTCGGCGTCACCGAAATGCCTCGACAGCAGTGCCTGCAGATCCTCGATCATGAATCCGCGCTGCGCTGCCTCGATCGCCTCCGACGACGGCCCGACGAAGACCATCCCGCGCTCGTCGCGGCCATCCTCGTGGTAATAGGTGATCTCCACCCCCGCCGCCTCCTCTGACAGCGGACCAAGCGCATCGAAGGTCGTCGCGAGCGCCTTCTGAAAATTGCGTCCCACCCAGCCGGTCCAGCAGATTTCCAGTGCTCGACGCCGCTTGTCGAACACGATCCCGGGCTCGTCCTCGCGTGCGCTTTTCGCCTCCGCCAGCCCGTCGATGTCGACGTAGCCCAACAACGCTTCGAGAGCCTGCTCGAGCTCAGCCTGCGTCACCCCGCTTCTGACGATGACCGTTCCGTGAACGTGAACTTCGGTGTGCATGCTGTTTCCTTCTTCGACCCGGGCCCGCAAATCAGACCCGTTCGATGATCAGGGCGATGCCCTGTCCAACGCCGATGCACATGGTGCACAAGGCATAACGGCCCTTGATCGCATGCAGCTGGTTCACCGCAGTCGTCACCAGCCGCGCGCCCGAGGCGCCCAGCGGATGGCCGATCGCGATTGCGCCACCGTTTGGATTCACATGCCCTGCATCGTCCGGCAAACCGAGATCACGAGTGACCGCAAGGCCTTGCGCCGCGAACGCCTCATTGAGTTCGATCACATCCATCTGTTCGAGCTTCAGCCCGGCCTTTGCAAGCACCTTGCGCGTCGCAGGCGCGGGGCCGATGCCCATGATCCTCGGCGCGACGCCGGCGGTCGCCATCGCCACCACCCTTGCACGCGGTACAAGTCCGTGTCGCTTCGCCCCCGCATCCGAGGACAGAATCAGCGCACATGCGCCGTCGTTCACGCCCGACGCATTGCCCGCGGTCACCGTACCGCCTTCCTTCACCACGCCTTTGAGGCGCGCCAGCATTTCGATCGTCGTGTCCGGGCGCGGATGCTCGTCGGTGTCGACGATTTTCGGGTCGCCTTTCTTCTGCGGAATAGTGACCGGCGTGATCTCTCCGGCAAAGAATCCCGCCTTGTGCGCGGCGGCCCAGCGTTGCTGGCTGCGCAAAGCGAACGCGTCCTGATCCGCGCGGTTCACCTTGAAATCCTCGGCGACGTTCTCCGCCGTCTCGGGCATCGCATCGACACCGTACTTTGCTTTCATCAGCGGATTCACGAAGCGCCAGCCGATCGTGGTGTCCTCGATCTTCGCGATGCGCGAAAACGCACTGTCGGCCTTGAGCATGACGAACGGAGCACGCGTCATGCTTTCGACACCGCCTGCGATCATCAGTTCGGTCTCGCCGGTGCGGATCGCGCGGGCTGCGGTTCCCACGGCATCCAGTCCCGAACCGCAGAGACGGTTCACCGTCGCGCCGGGAACCTCAACCGGCAGGCCGGCAAGCAACAGCGCCATGCGCGCCACGTTGCGGTTGTCCTCGCCCGCCTGGTTCACGCAGCCGTAGATCACGTCATCCAGCGCGCCCCAGTCGATCTTCGGATTGCGCGCCATCAGCGCCTTGATCGGGATTGCGGCGAGATCGTCGGTCCGGACACTCGCAAGCGCCCCTCCGTAACGCCCAAACGGGGTGCGTATCGCGTCGCAAATGAAGGAATCGGGCATGGCAAGCATCCGCAAGTCAGGTTGACAGGTCCAAAAGTATAAGCCAGCATGGCCGCCCCCGAAGAAAGCGATAACGCGCGATCGAAACCGGGCTCGCGCCGCACGCGTTCCCCGCCCCCCAGGCACTACCGTACATCCAGACCCACGAGGACCCCGATGCTCAACGATCAGGCACTTGACGCAATATTCCGCTCCGCTCGCTCACAGAACGGATGGCAACCGAAGCCGGTGAGCGAGGACCAGATCCGCGCGATCTACGACCTGATGAAAATGGGCCCGACCTCGGCCAACTGCTCGCCCGCGCGCATCCTGTTTCTTCGCACACCCGAAGCCAAGGAGCGGCTGGTTCCGGCACTGCTCTCATCCAACATCGAAAAAGTACGCAGTGCGCCGGTAGTCGCGATCATCGGTCACGACCTCAAATTCTACGACTCGCTCGCAAAACTCTTCCCCCACAACCTGAGCGCCCGCAACTGGTTCGCGGGCGACGCCAACAAGGCGGTGGCGGACGCGACTGCCTTCCGCAATTCGACGCTGCAAGGCGCCTATCTGATGATCGCGGCCCGCGCGCTCGGGCTCGACTGCGGACCGCTTTCGGGTTTTGATCCGGCGAAAGTCGACGCAGAATTCTTCGCAGGTGCGGACATCCGGACCAACTTCGTCACCGGCATCGGCTACGGCGACCCGTCGAAGGTAATGGCGCGAAGCCCAAGGCTGGAATTCGACGAGGCCTGCAAGTTTCTCTGACCCGTCGCACCGCGACTCGCAAAGAAAAAAGCCGAGGGACAACCCCGGCTTTTTATTAGGCACACCCAGAACGCGCCCGGCAATTGCCAAATTTGGCAATCAAACAGGCCACTTCGCCGTACCGGCTGGCGTTTCTTTCAGGCCAATGTGCGCAAATTGCGCACCAGCTCGCGGACAGGGCCGACCGACGGAGACTCAGGCCGCCGGTATCGGCGTCGACTGCCAGGCCACCATCTGCCAGCCCTTCGCGCCCTTGTGCCACACATCGATGAATCGGCTGCTGATCAGGCGCGGCACGCCCTTGGACAAGAGGTCCAGACGGACTTCGCCCGTGACGATCGCAGTGTCGCCATAGACCTGGATGTTCTCCACCGGCCGCTTCGAGGTCAGGTAGACGAACTTCTTGTCGCGGATGCCCTGAATGTAGCTCGCCTTGCTGTCCACCGCCGCGCTCGAATGCGTGTACACCAGCGAGTCGGCGAGCAGCGCCTCAAGGCCGGGATAGTCCAGCTCGATCATCGCCTTGTAGCGCTTTTCTTCCAGCGCACGGATTTCATTGATCACTGCGTCGTTGCTCATGTCACTCCCCTTGTTTGCCGGATTTGGCTGTTTTGGAAACCTTGCGCGCCGCCGTCTTTTTCTTCGCCTTGCCGGGCAGGGGCCGCATCACGAAATCGTAATCCACCGTCCAGAACGGCGTCTTGCAGATCGACCCATCGGGCGCCTTGCCCGGCTTCTGGCGCTTGTATTCGCGAATGAGCGAGGAACGCACGCCGAATACCGCATCCGAGTCGAGGTACTTGTCGTTCTTGTCAAAGACGTGGGTGACAAGCCTGTCGTACCCGGGAGCGGCCACCAGGAAATGAATGTGCGCCGGCCGCATCGGATGGCGCGCCGAGGCCTTGAGCAGTTCGCCCACCGGCCCGTCGGTCGGCACCGGGTAGTACAGGGGCACGATGGTCCAGAAATACACCCGGCCCTCGCTGTCGGGCTTGAACACGCCACGCATCTTGTGCGCGCCCTTCCACTCCTTGTGCTGTACGTCGTAATAGCCCTCCGCGTCCGAATGCCACACATCCACCGTGGCGTTGCGCATCGGCTTGCCGTCGGCCGTCTTTACCGTGATCGACACAAAACACGGCTTGCCGCGAACCCCCTTGGAAATGTTCGCGCCGAGCGGAAATTTCGGCGCCTTCATCCGGTGGAACGGGCCGAACACCGTCTGCTCGGTTTCCTCGTCCTTGCTCGAATGGTTCATCTGCGTGATGAGCGTCGACAGGCCGAGCGTGTCCGAAAGCAGAATGAACTCCTGCCGCTTGTCGTCGCATTTTTGACCGGTGCGGGTGAGAAAGTCGATCGCGTACTCCCACTCCTGCTCGGTCAGCTTCACGTCGCGTGCGAAGTCGTGAAGGTGCTTCACCAGGCTGTCCATTACCTGCTTGAAACGCGCGGATTTCGCTTGGCGCATGCGCTGGATTACCGCGCCCGTGATGCTGTCGGCGCTGAGATTGCGGGTGCTCATTCTTGCTCCTGTGGATGGCTGATTAAAACAGTTCAGGTGCCGGGGGCGTCAGTTGCCCTTGATTCCGGCGGCCTTGATGATCTTTTCGTTGACGACGATTTCGTCGCGAATGTACGCATCGAACTGCTCCGGTGACATCGGCATCGGCTCGGCGCCGAGCTTGGCGAGGCGCTCGCGTACATCCGGCGACGCCAGCGCCTTCGAGATTTCACCGTTCATCCTGTTGATGATATCTCGCGGAGTCCGCGAAGGAACCAGGACGCCCACCCAGAAGTTGTAATCCGACGCCGGCACCCCTGCCTCCACCGTGGTCGGGACATCGGGCAGAACCGACGAACGCTTTGCCGAACCAACCGCAAGCGCAAGCAGCCGCCCGTCGCGGATCTGCGATAGCCCTGACACGACCGGTGAGAAGAAATAATCGACGCGTCCCGTCACCACCTCGGTGATCGCCTCGGGCGAACCCTTGTAGGGAATATGCGTTCCTTCGAGGCCCGCCTGTATGCGGAATTTCTCGGCGTTGAGGTGCGTCGCACTGCCCGCCCCCGCCGACGCGTAGTTGATCTCGCCCGGCTTCGCCTTGGCCGCGGCAATCAGATCACGCACGGAACGTATGCCCTTGGACGGAGCGATCACCAGCACATTGGGCAGGCTGACGATCGGCGTTACGCCCGAGAAGTCGCGCAGCGTGTCGTAGGGAAGGCTCGAATAGATCCAGGGGTTCACCGTATGCGCGGACGAATGGATGAGCAGCATGTGCCCGTCCGGATCGGACTTCGCCACCAGTGCCGCGCCGATCGTCCCGCCCGCACCGGGTCGGTTCTCGATGATCACCTGCTGCCCGATCTGGGCGGACAGCCGGTCCGACATCGAACGCGCCGCGATGTCCGTTCCACTGCCCGGCGTAAATGGCACGATTGCCCGGACCGCTTTCGTCGGCCATGCCTGCGCCGCCACATTGCCCGCCGCGATCACACCCGCCGCAATTGCAACCGTAACGGCCACTGCAATCCTGACGACTTTCGCTTTCATTTTCCCGCCTCCGTTTGCACATCAAGTCCGGGCCTTTGATTGCCCTGAATGGTTTCATCCAGCCCCGCGAGCCTCTCGACGAGCTTCACTGTCGCGATGTAGTCATCACCGCCCCACCCCTGCCCGGCAGCCGCCTCGTACATCTGCCGCAGCAGCGCAGTGAGCGCGAGCGGCACGCCGCTCGCTCTGCCCGCGTCGAGGATCAGGTCAAGATCCTTCATCATCTGGAAGCACGAGAACGTGGAGCCGAAATCCCGCTCGCGCAACATCGGCGTCTTGTATTTGACCATCGGCGAGGCCACCGCGCTCGATTCGATCACATCGAGCATGGTCGACCACTCGATCCCGCCCTTTCGTCCAAGCGCGAGCGCCTCGGCCATCATGCCCGCGGACACCGCGATCATCAGGTTGATGACCAGCTTGAGCGTGCGCGCCTGCTCCGCCTCGCCCACATGAAAGTGCTTGTCGCCGATGCAGTCGAGCACCGGTCGCACCCGCTCCCACGCCGCACGCGGCCCCGAGGCCAGCACCGTGAGCGTTCCCGCCTCGGCGAGCACCGGATTGCCCGACACCGCAACACGCACGTAATCGATGCCACGTTCGGCGGCAACTCTTGCGACTTCTTCCGACACCGACGGTGACACCGTGCTCGTCTCGACAAACACGGCGCCGCGCTTCGCCCCGGAAAGAACTCCTCCCTCGCCGAGCACCACCCGCCGCAAAACCGCATCATCCGGAAGCGAGGAAACGATGATATCGGCTCCGGTGAAGGCGTCTGCGGGCGAAGCAGCGCGCCTTGCGCCACGCACCGTGAGCTGATCCAGATTCGCCTCCACCGGATCAAAGGCCTTCACCGCATAACCTGAGGCGAGCACCCGGCTCGCCATCGGCAGGCCCATCTTTCCCACGCCGATCCATCCGATGGCGGGACGCTTGATGGTTGCACTCAACGCATCCGCCTCACGCTGCCGCGGCGAGACCCATCTCTCGCAGGATCCGTTCGCCCGAGGCGGCGAGGTCCGCCAGCTTGCTTTCCATCTTGCGGGCGGTCAGTTTTCCGTGACGCTTTTTCGCCTTGCCCGCGATCAGCACCGTGTCGATGTTCGCCACCGAAGCCTGCGTCACCACGCTCACCACCGGATCGTGCACCGGCCACATGTTGATCGCATCGGCCCGTACCAGCACGATGTCGGCCTGCTTGCCCGGCGTGATCGAACCGATGCGGTCGTCCATTTTCAGCATCCGCGCGCCTTCGATGGTGATCCACTCCAGCGCCTCGCGGCAGGTAATGGTCGAGGTGTCGGGAAGTTTTCCTGCGGTCGCGCGCGATTCGTCGTTGTCCATCGCGCGCTGCGTGGCCAGCGCCATCCGGGCCACCGTGAACATGTCGCCCGAGATGCTCGACTCCAGATCCACCCCGAGCGAAGGCTTGTGGCCGCGCTTGCGAAGCTTGCCGGTGATCGCGAACCCGTGGCCTTGCGTCATTTCCGTCTCGGGCGTGAGCGAGAAGGTCACGCCCCGGTCGAGCATGAAATCGAGCTGCGCATCGGTGAGATTGTTGCCGTGGACGATGTTGTTGTTGTCCCCGAGCAGGCCTTCGGCGGCGAGCCGGTCCCAGCCATCGGGCGTCTTGGCTGCCGCACCTGCGCAATGCATGCTCGCGATCAGCCCGAACTCGCGCGCCAGCTTGAAGTCCGAGACGGCCACGTCGTAGGTCGAGTAATGCGGCCCGAGGATCGCAAGACCCAGCGTCACCAGCCCCTTGTTCGCGGGCAACCTGCGCCCCGTCAGGCGTTTCACTTCGCTCCGCGGGTGCGGCACTTCCCAGAACGGCCTCTCGCCCGGCCTGGGATCCGGCTTGGGCGAGCCGTGGAAAAACGCAGCGCGAATCCCGGACTCGATCAAACCGTCAATCGCGCGATCGGTGTGATCCGGCGTCGGGTTGTTGTGGCACCAGTCCACCAGCGTCGTGGTGCCGCAGTTGATCTGGTTGAGCGCGCCCACCAGATTCGCGATGTAGATGTCATCCGGGCGGAATTTCGTCGCGAGGCCCGCATGCACATGGCGGAAGTATTCCAGGATGGTCCAGTTGCCCGCCACACCGCGAAGTCCGGTCTGCCAGGTGTGCTGGTGCGCGTTGATCAGGCCGGGAATCACGATGCACCCGGTGGCATCCAGCACCTCCGCGCCCTCGGCGTTCACCTTCGGGCCGACCTCTACGATCTTGTCGCCCTCGATCAGCACCTCGCCACCGCGCAGGTTGCCCAAGCGCGGATCCATGCTCACCACCCATCCGCCACGAATTACCGTCCTGCTCATCGCCGCTCTCCTCGCGCGTAGTCCGTCGTTCGAATCCGCCGTTCAGATCCGGCGTTCAGATCAATCGCTCAGCCCATCGCCGACCTTCACCTTTTCAGGCTTCAGTTGCAGACCGGAGGCCGCGGCGATTTCCTTGATCAGGATCGCAAAGTCCACCTCGTCGTAACCGCGGCCGACTACTGAGGACACCGACTCGCGGGTTGCGGCGGCGGCCGGCATCGCCACCCCGAATTTCTTTCCCGCGCTCATGCCAAGGTCCATGTCCTTGAGCAGCAGCTTGGGCGTGAACGTCACCTGGTCGAAGGTGAGGTTGGTGAGCACCGG
>CAMBSA010000051.1 GCA_945869935.1 Bordetella parapertussis
GTACCCCGCTGTCCCAAGAGCGGCGATTACGCCGCTCTGTACCCACTAGGGTTTTTTACCTGCCAGTTCCACGCGTCGCGGCACATGTCGTCGATCGTGCGTTCAGCGGTCCAGCCGAGAAGCTCTTTCGCGAGCGAGGCGTTCGCATAGCTCATGGCGACGTCGCCCGGGCGGCGTTCCACGATCTTGTGCGCGACCTTCTTTCCGCTCGCCTTCTCGAAGGCGCGAATCACGTCGAGCACGCTGTAGCCGTGGCCGGTGCCGAGATTGACGGTGAGCATGCCGGGGCGCTTGGCCAGCGTGCGCAGCGCGGCGACGTGCCCGAGCGCGAGGTCCACCACGTGGATATAGTCGCGCACGCCGGTGCCATCGGGCGTCGGGTAGTCGCTGCCGAAGACGCGAAGTTCGGGCAGTTTGCCCACTGCGACCTGGCAGACATAGGGCATGAGATTATTGGGCACGCCATGCGGGTCTTCGCCCATCAGGCCGGTGTCGTGCGCGCCCACCGGATTGAAGTAGCGTAGCCGCGCGATCCGCCAGCCGGGTTCGGAGGCGTTCAGGTCGTGCAGGATTTCCTCGATCATCAGCTTGCTGCGGCCGTAGGCGTTGGTGGCGCCGGTGGAGGCGGTTTCCGCAACCGGCACCACTTTCTGGTCGCCGTAGACCGTGGCGGACGAACTGAACACCAGCGTGCGCACTGAATGGAGCTGCATCGCTTGGAGCAGGCAGACCGTGCCCGAGATGTTGTTGTCGTAATAGAGGAGCGGCTTGACCACCGACTCGCCCACCGCCTTTAGGCCGGCGAAATGGATGACGCCTGCGAATTTTTCGGCGGAAAACAGCTTTTCCAGCGCCGCGGCATCGCGAATGTCGATACGGTGAAAGCCGGGACGCGTTCCGGTGATACGCTCGATCCGGTTGATCGATTCCTCGAAACTGTTGCACAGGTTGTCGATGATCACGACGCGATAGCCCGCGCGGATGAGTTCGACGCTGGCGTGCGATCCGATATAGCCGGCACCGCCCGTCACAAGAATCGTTTCAGCCATGGTTTCCCGATCAAGCTCAGTTCATCGGTCGAGTCTATCAGGCGACCTGCGAACGGTTCGCAGTTGCACTACGGTTGAGCACGCTCGCGGCGGCTTTTCCGTTTGAGGGCGATTTCGGATTCCTGTATCATTCGCCATCCCAACCCCGCGAATTTCGATGACCAAGTACGTGTTTGTTTCGGGCGGCGTGGTGTCCTCTCTGGGGAAGGGGATCGCCGCCGCGTCGCTGGCCGCGATCCTTGAGTCCCGCGGCATCAAAGTCACCCTCGTAAAGCTCGACCCCTACATCAATGTAGACCCCGGGACGATGAGCCCGTTCCAGCACGGGGAGGTGTTCGTCACGGAAGACGGCGCCGAAACCGATCTGGACCTCGGCCATTACGAGCGTTTCCAATCCGCGAAGATGCGCCGGTCGAACAACTTCACGACCGGGCAAATCTACGAGTCGGTGATCAAGAAGGAGCGACGAGGCGAATACCTCGGCCGCACGGTGCAGGTCATCCCGCACATCACCGACGAGATCAAGGGCTGCATCGCGCGCGGCGCGGCCGGCGCGGATGTCGCGATCATCGAGATTGGCGGCACCGTGGGCGACATCGAGTCGCTGCCGTTCCTCGAGGCGGTGCGCCAGATGGGCTTGGAACTCGGCCCGAAGAACACCTGTTACCTGCACCTGACCCTGGTGCCCTATATCAAGTCCGCGGGCGAAATCAAGACCAAGCCGACGCAGCATTCGGTGAAGGAATTGCGCGAAATCGGTATCCAGGCGGACGTGCTCCTGTGCCGTTCCGACCGGGCGATCCCGGATGAGGAACGCCGCAAGATTGCGCTCTTTACCAATGTGCCGGTGCAGGGCGTGATTTCGGTCTGGGACGTGGATTCGATCTACAAGATTCCCGGCATGCTGCATCAGCAGATGCTGGACGAGATCGTCTGCCACAAGCTGGACATTCTCGCCAAGCCCGCCGACCTGCGTGTGTGGGACAAGCTGGTCTATGGACTGGAGCATCCGCAGCACGAAGTCACGGTCGCGATAGTCGGCAAGTACGTTGGCCTCACCGAGTCCTACAAGTCGCTCACCGAGGCGCTGATTCATGCGGGCATACACACCCGCAGCAAGGTCAATATTCGCTATATCGACTCCGAGTCGATCGAAAAGGACGGTCTCGGCGAGCTTGAAGGCGTGGATGCGGTGCTCGTTCCCGGCGGCTTCGGCAAGCGCGGTATCGAAGGCAAAGTCCGCGCGATCCAGCATACGCGCGAGACCGAGATGCCGTACCTCGGTATCTGCCTCGGCATGCAGCTCGCGGTGATCGAATACGCACGCAATGTCTTGGGGCTGGCCGGTGCGAATTCCACCGAATTCGACCCCGACACCCCGCATCCGGTGATCGCGCTGATCACAGAATGGCAGGGGCGGGATGGCAAGGTGGAAAAGCGCGACGTCAACTCCGACCTCGGCGGCACGATGCGCCTCGGGTCGCAGCCTGCATTGCTGGAGGCTGGCAGCCTTGCGCGCAAAATCTACGGCACCGATGTCATCAGCGAGCGGCACCGGCATCGCTACGAGGTCAACGAACAGTATGTCCAGCGCCTGAAGGACAAGGGGATTCGCGTCTCCGGCCTCACCCAGGCCGAGCAGCTCGTGGAGATGGTCGAACTGCCGGAGCATCCCTGGTTCGTCGGTTGCCAGTTCCACCCCGAATTCACTTCGTCGCCACGTGTCGGACACCCCCTGTTCACCGCGTTCATCGAAGCCGCGGTGCGTTTCCAGGCAGAGAAGTCGAAAACGGCCAAGGCGGCATGAACAATCGGACGGGAAGCTTCCCGGAGTCGTGCGCGGTCGCGGCTACATTCCCAGCGAACGCCGCCGGAGGCCGTGAGCGGGAGTTCCACGAATGAAGCTGTGCGGATTTGACGCCGGACTGGAGCATCCGTTCTTTCTGATCGCGGGCACCTGCGTGATCGAGTCGCGCGATATGGCGATGGATACCGCGGGGCGGTTGAAGGAAATCACCTCCGCGCTCGGAATTCCGTTCATCTACAAGTCGTCTTTCGACAAGGCCAACCGCAGCTCGGGCAAATCCTTCCGCGGCCCCGGTCGCGACAAGGGCCTGGCGATCCTGGCGGAAGTGCGAAAGGCGATCGGCGTTCCGGTGCTTACCGATGTGCACGACATTCCGGAGGTCGCGGAAGTGGCCTCGGTAGTGGATGTGCTGCAGACGCCGGCGTTTCTTTGCCGGCAGACCGATTTCATTCACACGGTCGCGGCAGCGGGACGGCCGGTGAACATCAAGAAGGGGCAGTTCCTTGCCCCGCACGACATGAAGAACGTGGTGGACAAGGCGCGGGCCGCCTCGGGCACCGACAACATCATGGTGTGCGAGCGGGGCGTGTCCTTCGGATACAACAATCTGGTCTCCGACATGCGCTCGCTTGCGATCATGCGCGAGAGCCGCTGCCCGGTGGTTTTCGATGCGACCCACTCGGTGCAACTGCCCGGCGGACAGGGCACGGCGTCCGGCGGCCAGCGGGAATTCGTTCCGGTGCTGGCACGTGCGGCAGTGGCCAGCGGCATCGCAGGAATTTTCATGGAAACGCATCCCGATCCGTCCAAGGCGCTGTCCGACGGGCCGAACGCCTGGCCCCTTGGTCTGATGGCGGACCTGCTCGGGACGCTGAAAGAGCTGGATGCGCTGGTGAAGCGCCGTGGATTCGCTGAAACCGGATTGATGCAATAAGCGGGCTGTTCCGCAGCCGCATATAAAAACGCAGTGGCCAATCATCGAGGGGTAATGAGATGAGTTCAATCGTCGACGTGGTGGCAAGGGAGATTCTCGATTCGCGAGGCAATCCGACCGTGGAATGCGACGTGCTGATCGAGTCGGGCGTGATGGGTAGGGCGGCCGTGCCCTCGGGGGCTTCGACGGGCAGTCGCGAGGCGCTGGAACTGCGCGATCTCGATGCGGGCCGCTACGGCGGCAAGGGCGTGCTGCGGGCGGTTGAGCACGTCAATACCGAGATCTCCGAGGCGATCATGGGTCTGGATGCGCAGGAGCAGACCTTTATCGACAACACCCTGATCGATCTCGACGGCACGGAAAACAAGGGCCGGCTGGGCGCGAATGCGTTGCTCGCGGTATCGATGGCAGTGGCCAAGGCTGCGGCCGAGGAGTCGGGATTGCCGCTCTACCGCTATCTCGGCGGCTCGGGGCCGATGCAGATGCCGGTGCCGATGATGAACGTGATCAACGGCGGTGCGCACGCGAACAATGGCCTGGGCATCCAGGAATTCATGATCGTTCCGCTCGGCGCGGAAACCTTCCGAGAGTCGCTGCGTTGCGGGGCGGAAATTTTCCAGGTGCTGAAAAAGCTCATTCACGCGCGCGGGATGTCCACCGCGGTGGGGGACGAAGGCGGTTTCGCGCCGAGTCTCGCCAGCCACGAGGCGGCGATCCAGCTCATTCTCGAAGCCATTGACGGCGCGGGCTACCATGCGGGCGGCGACGTGGTGCTGGCGCTTGATTGCGCAAGCTCGGAGTTTTTCAAGGACGGCCGCTATCACATCGAATCCGAGAACCTGCAGCTGACCTCGTCCGAATTTGCGGACTACCTCGGTGCCTGGGTCGACAAATACCCGATCATCAGCATCGAAGACGGCATGGCGGAGTCGGACTGGGACGGCTGGAAGGTGCTCACCGAACGTCTTGGCAAGCGCGTGCAACTGGTGGGCGACGATCTGTTTGTGACCAATACCCGCATACTACGTGAGGGAATACAGAGGGGTGTGGCGAATTCGATCCTGATCAAGGTGAACCAGATCGGCACCCTGACCGAGACCATGGCGGCGATCGAAATGGCCAAGCGTGCGTCCTACACCGCGGTGATTTCGCACCGCTCGGGTGAAACCGAGGACACGACGATCGCCGATATCGCGGTCGGCACGAACGCCGGTCAGATCAAGACGGGATCGCTCTCGCGTTCTGACCGTATCGCCAAGTACAACCAGCTCCTGCGCATCGAGGAAGACCTCGGTGATGCGGTCAGCTATCCTGGCCGTGACGCCTTCTATCAGCTGAAGGGCTGATGCGGGTGAGGTCCGCACCGGACGAGGGGAGGCCGGGTTCCGGCTGAGCGCGATGCGGATTCTGGTCGCGGTTCTCGGTGCGCTGATCGTTCTCGTGCAGTATCCGCTCTGGATCGGCAAGGGGGGATGGCTGAGGGTGGGCGAGCTCGACCGGCAGGTGCAGGCGCTGCGGGAATCCAACAAGCTCCTTGAGACCCGAAACCAGAAACTCGACGCAGAAGTCCGCGACCTGAAGCAGGGGTTCGACGCGATCGAGGAACGTGCCCGCTTCGAACTCGGCATGGTCCGTCAGGACGAAATTTTCTTCCAGGTGCTGCGCGAGGCGCAACCGACGCCCCAGCCGCCGCCGGTGCCGGGCAAAAAGCAGACTGAGATGAAGGCGGAAAAGTAGTCCCTCGTGGTCCGGAATGCAGGACCGCGACGGAAGTTTCCCCGGGTGCTGACGCAGACGCCCGGTCCCCAGTAAAATGCGGTGTTTCGCGAGCGATCGCGATCACGTGACACAACGACAATCCGGAGGCAGACCTTGTATTCGTTCAATTACCGTCGTGCTCAATCGATCAACGAGGCACGCGATCTGCTGGCCAAAACCGATGACGCAAAACTGCTCTCGGGCGGCATGACCCTCATCCCGACGCTCAAGCAGCGTCTTGCCAGCCCGGCGGCGCTGATCGATCTCGCGGAAATCAAGGAGCTGCGCGTGCTCGAAATGCGCGGCGACAAGCTTTTCGTCGGCGCCGCGATGCGCCACGTCGAAGTCGCGACTTCCGCGCTGGTGAAAGAGAAGATCCCCGCGCTCGCGTATCTCGCCTCGCAGATCGGCGACCCGCAGGTGCGCAATCGCGGGACGATGGGCGGCTCGGTCGCGAACAACGATCCCGCGGCGGATTATCCGTCGGCGGTTCTCGGTCTCGGCGCCACGGTCGTGACCACGACGCGGCAGATTGCGGCGGATGATTTTTTCAAGGGTGTGTTCGAGACGGCGCTTGAGCCGGGCGAGATCATCACCGGCTTTCTCTATCCGTTGCCCAAGCGCGCGGCGTATTCCAAGTTTCCGCATCCTGCCTCCGGGTACGCCATGACCGGCGTGTTCGTGGTCGACACCGGCGCGGGCATCCGTGTCGCGGTTACCGGCGCAGGTCCCGGCGTGTTCCGCTGGAAGGAAGCGGAAGCAGCACTCGGAAAGTCATTTGCCGTCGCAGCAGTCGCGAAACTCGCGCATTCCGCCGACGGACTCAACGAAGACATGCATGCGTCTGGTGCCTACCGTGCGAACCTGATCGCGGTGATGTGCCGTCGGGCGCTTGCATCGATCACAGGCGAATCGGCCTGACACGGCGTCCGGAACGAGCATCGCGATGAGCGCCGGATTCAAGGGGCGGCGGGAAGATCGCCGCCTGATCACGGGCAAGGGCTGCTTTACCACCGACTGGAAGTTGCCGGGTGAACTGCACGCCGTGTTCCTGCGTGCCGACCGCGCGCATGCGGAAGTCCGCTCGATGGACATCGCCCCGGCACTCGCGGTGCCCGGTGTGATCGCCGTGTTCACGGGCGAGGACGCGGAACGTGCGGGCATAAAGACGCCGCCCAGCTTTGTCACCTTCCCCGGCAAGGGCGGGCAGATGATCAAGACGCCGGCGCGTCCGGTGCTCGCCACGAAGCGGGTGCGGTTTGTCGGCGAGAACGTGGCCATGGTGGTCGCGACCTCGGCGCTCGCTGCGCAGGACGGTGTGGAGGCGATCGCGATCGACTATGAGGATCTTCCCTCGGTGGTCGATGTTGATGATGCGGTTGCCGCCGGTGCGCCCCAGTTGTATTCCGAGATTCCGGGCAACGTCTGCTTCGAGTATGAGTACGGCGACGAGGCACGAACTGACGAGGCATTCAGCCGCGCGGCGCATGTCACGAAGCTGTCGCTCGACTCGCAGCGCGTTGTCGGAAATCCGATGGAACCGCGTTCCTGCATTGCCTCCTACGACCGCGAAAAGGACGTCTACGACGTCTATTCGAGCACGCAGGGCATGGGCATGATGCGCGGCGGGCTCTCGGCGTTCACCGGGATTCCCCCGCAGAAGATCCGCGTTCACGCGCTGGACGTCGGCGGTGGCTTTGGTATCCGAAGCGGACCGTATCCCGAGTATCCGGTGCTGATGCTCGCGGCCAAGCAACTCGGCAAGACGGTGCGCTGGACCGGGACACGCTCGGAGACGATCTCAAGCGATTATCACGGCAGGGCGATACGCCTCGCGGGCGAGCTCGCGCTCGATGGTGACGGCAAGTTCCTCGGCATCCGCATCCGCTGGACATGCAATCAGGGGGCCTACCTGAGCGGGGCGGGTCCGCTGATCAACACCGCCAATCCCGCGCTGACCTCCTGCGGAACCTATTCGATTCCGGCGGTGCACGGTGTTCACCGCTTGGGACTGACGAACACCACGCCGATCACCGCCTACCGCGGTGCGGGTCGTCCCGACATGGCCTACATCATCGAGCGCATGGTGGACCAGGCGGCGCTTGAAACCGGGGTGGATCGACTGGAACTGCGTCGCCGCAATTTCATTCCGAAGGAAGCGTTTCCCTACCAGACGCAGGTTGACGCGGTCTACGACAGCGGCGACTTCCGGGCCTTGCTCGATCAGTCGGTGGCGCAGGCGGGCTGGAAGGATTTCGAGGCGCGGCGGGCCGAGGCGAAAAAGCGCGGCAAACTGCGGGGCATCGGCTGCGGCGTGTTCATCGAGCCCGCGGGCAGCGGCCTGATGCCCAAGGATCAGGTCTCGATCAAGTTCGGTTCGAACGGCGAAATCAAGGTGTATTCGCTCTCCGGGCCGTCGGGGCAGGGGCACGAAACGGTCTTCGCGGATATCGTCGCGGAAACTCTGGGTATCGCGTCGGAGGCGATCGAGGTGCGTGCGGGGGACCCCGACGGGCCGCAGGATTTCGCCGCGACCGGGACCATCGGCTCGCGGTCAATGATGCACCACGGCAGCGCGATGCTGAATGGCGCCAACGAGGCGATCCGCAAGGGCATGGACCTCGCTGCGCGAGATCTCGAGGTCGCGTCGGCCGATCTGGAATACAAGAACGGCGAATATCGAGTGAAGGGTACCGATCGCGCGGTCAAGCTGCTGGACCTCGCTCGCAAGTACGCCGCCAAGGGCGCGACGCCGCTGGACACGATCGGCGAGATGGTGATGCACCGCGCATTCCCGAGCGGCGCGCATGTGGCCGAGGTCGAGATCGATCCCGACACCGGGGTCATCGATGTGCTGTGTTACATCGGCGTGGACGACTGCGGCAGGATCATCAATCACACGCTGCTCGAAGGCCAGATGCACGGCGGCATACTGCAGGGCGC
>CAMBSA010000052.1 GCA_945869935.1 Bordetella parapertussis
GGTTGGTGTATTTCTTCGCGATCGAGATCACCAGGCGCAGATTGGCCTCGGTCATCTCGCGCTTGGCGCGGCGCGCCTTCGCCTCGCCGGTGGACATCTGCTTGTTGATGTCCTTCAGATCCTTGATCGGAATGCCGATGCGCTTCTGAACGTCGATCAGCTTATGCTGCTGCTCCAGGATGTTCGGCTCGTAGCGCGTAAGCAGCTGGCTCCACGGCTTGGCCGACGCTATTTCATTCTTCATCCAGCGCAGGTTGGTCTCGCTGCCAGGAAACACCTTGATGAAGTGCGGGCGGGGCATCTGGCTCCTGTTCACGCACAGATCCTGAATGCGACGCTCGTTTGAACGGACACTCTCCACCATGCCGCGAACCTGGTCGCAGAGTTTCTCGATGATTCGCGCCGTGAAGCGAATCGACGTCAGCTCCTTCGCGATGCTCTCCCGTACCGCTGCGTATTCCTTGCTCCGATGCCCGTGCTCGTCGAGCGCCTTCTTCAGCTTCTCGTGATGACGGCGAATCTTGTTGAATCGACCGGCAGACTCTTCCTTGAGCTTGAGAAGGCTCGCAGTAGCGGCCGCGCCCTCCTCTTCCTCGGTCTCGAACTCCTCTTCGACCTCAGGCTCCTCGACAACACTCTTGATCGGCTCATCCTTGGCGTTCGGATCGACCAGGCCGTCGACAAGCTCGTCAATGCGCATTTCGTCGCGTTCGACCTTACCCCACAGTTCGCATATCTCGTGAATCGTGGTCGGAAGCGCAGATATCGCCATGATCATCTGCTTAAGGCCTTCTTCAATGCGCTTCGCGATCTCGATTTCGCCCTCGCGGGTCAGCAGTTCGACCGAGCCCATCTCGCGCATGTACATGCGAACGGGATCGGTGGTGCGGCCGAATTCGGGATCGACGGTCGAAAGTGCAGCTTCCGCCTCTTCCTCGACGTCTTCGTCACGGACCGCGGCGGGCGCGTTCTCGTTGATCAGCAGCGTTTCTGCGTCCGGCGCCTCGTCATAGACCTGAATCCCCATGTCGTTGAACGTGGAGATGATCGCCTCGATCTGCTCCGCATCGACCATGTCGTCGGGCAGGTGGTCATTGATCTCCGAATACGTCAGGAATCCCCGCTCCTTGCCCAGCTTGATCAGGTTCTTCAGGCGGGTCTTGCGTGCCTCGGCGTCCTCCGGACGTGCCTCGGCTCGAGCAAGCAGCGCACGTTCCGCGGCAGCGTCGCGTCGGGGACGTCCCTTTCCGCGAGGCCGCTCCGGCTCGGCAGCGGGAGCGGCCGGGGCCGCTTTGGCAGGAAGCGGTTGCTTCCCGGCAACTGCTTTCTCGGGGGGCACGGGCTTCGCAGGCGCAGCTGCCTTGGGAAGTTCCTTGACCGGCTTGGTCTTGGGAACGTCCTTCTCGTTCTTGGTTTTCAGATCTGTTTCCTTTTTTACTTTTTCCGGACCAGCCTTCGCCTTGACGACGAGTCTGGTCGCTGACTTTGACAGATGAGATAAGCCCGCCTTCGCCGGGGACTGGGAAACCCGTTTGCCCGCATGCTTGGCAGCGGACTTTGTTTTCGTCCCCGCCTTGACTGGCGTTTTCCTGGGCGGACGAATCAACTTGCCCACTTTTTTGGCCCGAACCGGCGGTTTCGCTGCCTTCGGCTTGTTTCGAGTCTTCGCCACCTGCGCCGCAGCGTTACGCTTCAACGCCTTGACGTTACGGGCATTTTTTGCCTTGCTCGGAGCCTTCGACTTGCTTTTTGCCATGGTCGGTCCTGGAGGGGGGGCGAGATGAAATTACCGCCGGGATGAATCCAAATCGGTGTTGAGCATTCGTGTGACGACAAACAGAAACGGGGAAAAGCCTTTAATTATATCACGTTGGAGGTGTTTCCGGCCGCCTGTCGAGCTCCGCCCGATGTCGGGTCAGCTCCTGCAGACGTTCCCTCGCCTCGTCGGGAGAAATCGCTCCACTGGCCGTGTCACGCTGCACCCTGTCGATTTCGCGGCGTATCCAGTCGCGCTCAAGGCGCGGCAACGCCTCGAGCACGTCGCCTTCGGCCTGCTCCGGGTTCAAGCCGAGTACCAGCAGTTCCGAACGCAACTGGTTGAACAAGATTTCGTATTCGGTATCGCGGAAGCGTTCGAACACCAGGGCATCAAAATTCGACTCCGCGGATTCGACCGCGAATGCAATCAAGGCCCGTACAGCACGGGACTCGAGCGTGTCGGAATCGACGAAATCCAGCGGCACACGATCCGCTACACCCGGCGCGACCAGAAGTCTCTTGGCCAGCCACAATTCATGCGACTGAATCGGCCTGCGTTCGGACCTCGCCTGCACCGGACGTTCGGGGATCTGAACACGACCGCTGCCCCGACCGCGTCGTTCCTCGCTCGATACCCGGGGACGATCCTGTGACGCGGCCTGCCGCGGAGCAATCGGCGGCCCGGCTATTCCCGCTAGGCGCATCGCCTCATCCGGAGTCACCCCCGCGAGTTCGGCAAGCGCCTTCATCAATTGCAACTGGAGCGCTGGCGCAGCGACGCGCGACACCAGCGGCTTCGCCTCCGCAATCAGCCTGGAGCGACCTTCGAGCGTATCGAGGTCCACCCGCCGCCTGAGCTCCGAAAGCAGAAACTCCGAGAGGGGGCGCGCCTCGACGACCATCTGCTCGAACGCCTCGCGACCGTGGGCGCGGATGTACGTGTCCGGATCATCCTCGGCAGGAAGGAAAAGGAACTTGACGGTCTTGTTATCCGACAGCACCGGCAAGGCGACTTCGAGCGCATGCCATGCGGCCTTTCGTCCGGCAGCGTCACCATCAAAACAGAACACGACTTCGTCGACCTGCCGGAAAAGTTTCTGCACATGGACCGGCGTCGTTGCCGTGCCGAGCGTTGCGACAGCGTATTCGACGCCGTGCTGCGCGAGCGCAACCACATCCATGTAGCCTTCGACCACCACGACCCGACCGGAACTACGCACTGAAAGGCGGGCCTGCACCATTCCGTAAAGTTCGCGGCCTTTTTCGAACAGGGGTGTTTCGGGTGAATTGAGGTATTTCGGTTCACCGTCGCCAAGAACGCGTCCACCGAACCCGATCACTCGTGCACGCTGGTCAAGAATCGGAAACATCACCCGGTCACGAAATCGGTCGTACCGCTTTCCGCCTTCGGCCTCGATCACAAGTCCGGTCTCGCGAAGCACTGCTGCCGTGTAATCCGGAAACACCGATTCAAGATTCCGCCAGCCGGCCGGCGCATACCCGATGCCGAACCGCGCCGCGATCTTGCCGGTCAGGCCCCGCCGCTTCAGGTAGTCGATGGCGCCCGGAGACTGCTTTAGCTGGTCACGAAAAAACTGAGAAGCGCGGTCGAGCACTTCGTAGAGGTCCGGGCTGGCGGCGACCTTCTTGGGATTTTTCTCGTAGTCCGGCAACTTCATGCCTGCCGACTCGGCAAGCGCCTTCACAGCGTCCACGTAGCCGAGCCCTTGGTACTCCATCAGGAACGAGATCGCATTGCCGTGCGCACCGCAGCCGAAGCAATGATAGAACTGCTTGGACGGACTGACCGTAAAGGACGGACTCTTCTCGCTATGGAAGGGGCAGCATGCCAACAGGTTGGCACCGCCCTTGCGGAGTTGGACGTAGCGCTCTATGACCTCGACGATATCGACGCGGTTGAGCAGATCCTGCTTGAATGATTCTGGAATCACCTGACCATCCGCTACGGGGTAGGAGAAACTGCCACCCGGGATCCGCGCCGGAGGTTTCGCGGCGCAAGCTATTTAAAGCCGAATCGCCGACGAAGGCAACTCAGCCGCCGGCGAGTTTCGCCTTCACCTGAGACGACAGTTTGCCCATATCGGCTCGTCCGGCGAGACGTCCTTTCAGGACGCCCATGACCTTGCCCATATCAGCCATTCCTGCGGCGCCAGTCTCTGCGATCGCTTTCGAAATTTCGTCTGCGACTTCCGTGTCGTTCAGTTGGACGGGCAGATAGCCGGTCAGCAGATCGAGTTCGAAACGCTCGACATCCACGAGGTCTTGCCGGTTGGCTGCCTGATACTGCGCGATCGAATCGCGACGCTGCTTGATCATTTTTTCAATGATCGACAGGACATCGGCATCCGTCAGATCGACACGCTCGTCGACCTCTTTCTGCTTGAGCGCGGCCAGAACGAGACGAATTGCGCCGAGGCGCTGCGACTCCTTGGCCCGCATTGCAGCCTTCATGTCGTCGCTTATCTTGGCTTTCAGGGACATTCACGCCTCCAGGATTCAGAAACGCAAAGAGCGCCAGGGCGAAAAGCCGTGGCGCTCCGTGGCACTACCGGAACGAACCGCGAGACTAGTAGAGCTTCGGCGGCAGTTGCTGGCTGCGGATGCGCTTGTAATGACGCTTCACGGCAGCAGCAAGTTTGCGCTTGCGGTAGGCGGTCGGCTTTTCGTAGAACTCGCGCGCGCGCAGTTCGGTCAGAAGGCCGGTTTTTTCAACGGTGCGCTTGAAACGGCGAAGCGCCACTTCAAACGGCTCATTTTCCTTGACACGTAAGATCGGCATGCAGCAAAGCTCCAATGAAACTGTCACTTCAGTAGACTGAAAACGGCAAACCTGACCCGGCTTGAAACCATCGCTCGGGGAACGCGATTCACCCGTTACGCCCAGAGACAATCCGGGTAAAGACGACGATTATAACGGGATTTTGAGATCGGCGCCATGTTCGGTCAATTGGGCGCGGAGTCTCAGCGATTCCAAGGCGCGCCTGCAACCGGCTGAATCGACTGGGATATTCGGCAAGAATCCGCCGTTGCCGTTCAGGCAACAGCCTAGGGTTTTCTTGCCCAACAAAAAATATGCGAATCGCCGCCAGGCGATCCCCGGATTACATATCCACTGCGTTTTCGCTCATTTGCTCCAGGATTCCTCTGGAGCCAGATGATACCGCCCCGATGCAATCCTTCACGACATTCACAACCTGGCAAACGACTAACATGACAAGTATCGTCGAAACGTCCTACATCTATCTCGTGATCGCAGTCATATCGGAAGTGATCGCGACAACCTCCCTCAAGGCCGCCGACGAGTTCTCTCGGCTCTGGCCCTCCGTCCTTGTCGTCGCCGGTTACGCGTCCGCGTTCTGGTTCCTGTCCCTCACCCTCCGAACCCTGCCGGTCGGAATCGTCTACGCGATATGGGCAGGTGTAGGTGTAGCCCTGGCCGCCGTTGCCGGCGTGGTCATCTACAAGCAGACGCTGGATGCCCCGCGATCGCAGGCATGGTGCTGATCGTCGCGGGCCTGGTCGTGATAAATCTGTTTTCCAAATCCGTTCCCCACTGACAAGGATATTCAGGACCAGCCAATGTCACCGAAAACAATCCCGCGCGCACAGCAGATAATCGCGGCGAAGCATCGTCGTCAAGATCCTGCGTCACGCGCATGACGACGCGCCGTGGGAATCCGCAGCCTGTAGAACACGAGATATAGCGTCGGTAGCACTATCAGGGTCAGCAAGGTCGCGGAAATCAAACCTCCGATCACTACAACAGCGAGTGGCTTCTGCGTCTCGGACCCGATGTCCGTGGACAAAGCCATCGGAAGCAGCCCGAGCATTGCGAGAAGCCCTGTCATTACGACGGTCCGAAGCCGCACCATCGAGCCTTTCAGCACCGCCTCCTCGGGGGTGGCGCCTTCCTGACGCAATTGATTGAAATACGCGACCATCACTACGCCGTTGAGCACTGCCTGGCCGAACAGCGCAATAAAGCCGATCGCCGCAGATACCGACAAGGGTATGCCGGTGATGAGCAGCGCGAAGATACCGCCGATGAGCGCAAACGGAATATTCAACAGAATGAGCAGAGCACCCTTCATCGACTTGAACGCATCAAACAACAAGATGAAGATGAGCAAAACGGATATCGGAACAATGATTGACAGCCTCGCCATGGCACGTTCCTGGTTTTCAAATTCGCCCGACCACGACACAATATAGCCGGGGGTGATCTTCACTTTTTCGGCCACCCGCTTCTTCATGTCGGCCACCACACTGCCCATATCGCGGTCGCGAATGAACACACCGATCGAGAACACCCTTGTTCCGTTTTCACGCGCGATATTTTGGGCGCCGGAGATGGTCTTGAACTCCGCTATCTGGGCGAGAGGAACGTACAGTCCTGAGGGACTACTCACGGTAATCCCCCGCATCCGCTCTATCGCACGCTCCGGTTCACGCAGTCTCACTGTAACCGCAAAGCGGCGCTCGCCCTCCCAAAGGTAGGTGGCCGCACGTCCGCCAAGCGCCGTCTCGATCACATCCTGAATATCGGAAATGTTGAGGCCGTAGCGCGCAGCCGCTCCCCTGTCTATATTGATCAGAAGCTGCGGCAGATTCCCGAGCCGGTCTATGAACGCACGCCGCACGCCTTCCACATCCTTGATCGCATTGAGTATCTCGCGCGAATCCTCGAGAAGGTGACCGAGATCCTCCCCAAACACCTTGATGACGATCTGGCCGTCTATCTGGGAGATCGACTCAAGAACATTGTCCCGAATCGGCTGGGAGAATGACGGTTGGACTCCGGGAAACTGCACAAGCGCCTGCTCCATCTCGTCCAGAAAATCCACCTTTCTCTTTCCGACGCGCCACTCTGATTCCTGCTTAAGTTCAACCAGTATTTCAGCTGAGTTGATCAGTTTGGGGTCCGTGCCGTCCTCTGGGCGACCGGCCTTGCTCATCACAAAGGCGACCTCGGGTATTGCGCCGATGACCCGCCGGTACTTGCTCATTTCAGCCTGAGCCTCGTCAACCGATACGGACGCAGGCAATGGCACGTTTATCCACACCGAGCCCTCGTTGAGTTCGGGAAGAAATTCGGTGCCAAGGCGCGGAACCGCGGCGAGGCTTGCCGCGAGAACCAGCACCGCCACGGCGATCACGGTCCTCCGGTGCCCAAGCGCCCAACGCAGCGTAGGTTCGTAGATCAGCTTGCATGCATGCAGAAGAATGCTCTCCTTTTCCGATACCCCGCTTCGCAACAGCCAATAACAAAGCAGTGGAACCAGCGTCAGCGACAGAATCAACGATCCGACCAGAGCCGAAGTGACAGACCATGCCATCGGGGCGAAAATCCTGCCTTCATGTCGCTGAAGCGTGAAGATCGGTATATGCGCGACGATGATAATCAGCATCGAAAAGAGCGTAGGGCGCCCGACCTCGACCGCTGCATCGAGCACTTGCTGCAGCTTCGAGGTCTTGTCCTTGGCTTGCTCTGCAAGCCTGCGGTATACGTTCTCCACCACAATTACCGCACCGTCCACGATGATTCCGAAGTCCATCGCTCCGAGGGACAGCAGATTCGCCGGAATACCCACCCAGCTCAGACCGATGAATGTCGCAAGCAGCGACAAGGGAATCACCAGGGCAACAATCAGGGCCGCGCGCAGATTGCCGAGAAACAGCAGAAGCACGAGCGCAACGAGCGCCGCCCCCTCCGACAGGTTCTTGAACACCGTCTTCAGCGTCTTGTCGATCAGCCATGTGCGGTCATAGAACGGCTCGATCTGCACACCTGCCGGCAACACATTGGCATTGAGGAACGCGACCTTTTCCTTCACCCTGCCGAGCACCTCCGAGGGGTTCTCGCCTTTTCTCATCAACACCACGCCGGTGACGATGTCGTCATCGGCGTCCATGCCGGCCACTCCCTGTCTCGGCACCGCCCCGATCGCTACCTCCGCGACATGCCGAATCAGCACCGGGACCCCGTTGCGTTCCGCGACGACAATGTTTCCGATGTCATCCGGCGTCCGGGCAAGTCCGATTCCGCGTATCAAATACTGCTGCCGCCCCTGCGTCACGTAGCTTCCGCCCGCATTCGCATTTCCCTTGGAGAGGGCGTCGAAGATCTGGCTGAGAGTGACCTTGTAATCGCGCATACGCGCAAGGTCGGGGTGCACTTCATACTGCTTGATCAGGCCGCCGATCGAAACGATGTCCGCCACGCCGGGTACTAGCTTGAGTTGGCGCGTCACCACCCAGTCCTGCAACGTCCGAAGCTCGCGCGAGTCAAGCCCATCCGATTTGACCCGGTAGCGATAAACCTCGCCGATCGGAGTGGAAAGCGGCGCCAGCTCCGGAGTAACCCCCGGGGGCAGGTCCACCTCGCGCAAACGCTCCGTAACCTGCTGACGCGCAAAGTAGGCATTCGCCTTGTCGTCGAATGTGATGATCATGAACGAGAGGCCGAACTGGGTGTGGGAGAACATCCTTACCGTGTTCGGCAGACCGGCCAGGGCCACCTCGAGCGGTATGGTCACCTGCTTCTCGACTTCTTCCGCTGCACGACCCGGGAACAAGGAAATGACGTTGACCTGGGTGTCGGTTACATCGGGGAAGGCCTCGATCGGCAGTTGCTTGAACGCGGCTATGCCGCCACCGACAAACAGCAGCAGGCCGAGCATCACGAACAAAGGTTGATGCAGCGA
>CAMBSA010000053.1 GCA_945869935.1 Bordetella parapertussis
AATTCGGGGTAGGCCGCCACCTCGATCTGGAAATGCTCGCCGGTGCGGCTGCGTATGAATTCGACCAGTTCGTTGGCGTGGCGCAGTTCGCCCGCGCTTGCCATGCCCGAGGGCAGGTCGCCGCGAAGCGCGACGATATGGTGGATGCCCTTGTCCCGGTACTGGTCGAGGATCGTGGCGATTTCGTCCCGCGAGGATCCGACGCAGGACAGGTGCGGCGCGGCTTGCTGTCCGTCGGCAATGATCTCGAGCACCGTGCCGAGGGTACGGTCCTGGGTGGATCCGCCGGCGCCGTAGGTCACCGAGAAGAATCGCGGCTTGAGCAGCGCGAGTTCCTTCCAGGTGGCGCGCAGCTTGTCCATGCCTTCGGCGGTCTTGGGCGGGAACAACTCGACGCTGAACGAGGGCGTGTGTTTTTTCTGTGTCTGCATGGTGTGGACGACCAATAAAAAAAGGGCGCGGCAAGTGCCGCGCCCCGGTTTCAGCGATTCATCACGCGACCGTTAGTAGCGGTAGCGTTCCGGCTTGTACGGCCCCTGCCTGGTGACGCCGATGTAGGTTGCCTGCTGGTCGCTCAGCTCGGTGAGCTGAGCGTTCAGCTTCTTCAGCTGCAGCCGAGCGACCTTCTCGTCCAGATGCTTCGGCAGGACATACACGCCGATCGGGTAATTCGCGGTGTTGGTGAACAGCTCGATCTGCGCGATCGTCTGGTTGGCAAAGGACGAGCTCATCACGTAGGACGGGTGTCCGGTGCCGCAGCCGAGGTTCACCAGCCGGCCCTTGGCAAGGAGGATGATGCGCTTGCCGTCGGGGAAAATCACGTGATCGACCTGCGGCTTGATCTCTTCCCACTTGTACTTCTCGACCGACGCGATGTCGATTTCGTTGTCGAAGTGGCCGATGTTGCAGACGATCGCCTGATTCTTCATTTTCTTCATGTGGTCGTGCGTGATCACATGGAAGTTGCCGGTGGCGGTGACGAAGATGTCGGCCTTGTCCGCGGCGTAGTCCATGGTGACGACGCGATAGCCTTCCATCGCTGCCTGAAGCGCGCAGATCGGATCGACTTCGGTGACCCAGACCTGGGCGGAGAGGGCGCGAAGCGCCTGCGCCGAACCCTTGCCGACATCGCCGTAGCCCGCAACGACCGCTACCTTGCCCGCAATCATCACGTCGGTGGCGCGCTTGATGCCGTCCACCAGCGATTCACGGCATCCGTAGAGGTTGTCGAACTTGGACTTGGTGACCGAGTCGTTGACGTTGATCGCCGGGAACGCGAGGCGGCCGTCCTTGTGCATCTGGTACAGGCGGTGCACGCCGGTGGTGGTTTCCTCGGACACGCCCTTGACCTGCTTCAGGCGCGCAGAGTACCAACCGGGGTGCGAGGCGAGGCGCTTCTTGATCGAGGCGAACAGGTGGGTTTCTTCCTCGCTCGACGGCTTTTCGATAATCGAGGGATCGGTTTCCGCCCGCGTGCCGAGGTGCAGAAGAAGCGTGGCATCGCCGCCGTCGTCGAGAATCATGTTCGCCTGGGCGGTCTTGGCATCACCCGGCCATTCGAAGATGCGGTGGGTGTAATCCCAGTACTCTTCCAGCGACTCGCCCTTGTAGGCAAAGACCGGCGTGCCCTTGACCGCAAGCGCGGCGGCGGCGTGGTCCTGCGTCGAGAAGATGTTGCACGAGGCCCAGCGCACGTCGGCGCCGAGCTCCTGCAGCGTCTCGATCAGCACCGCGGTCTGGATGGTCATGTGCAGCGAACCCGTGATGCGCGCGCCGCGAAGCGGCTGGGTGGCTGCGAATTCCTCGCGGATCGCCATCAGACCGGGCATCTCGGTCTCGGCAATTGCGATTTCCTTGCGGCCCCAGTCGGCGAGACTGAGGTCGGCTACGTGAAAGTCCTGCTTGGATTTGGGTACGGCGCTCATCTCGCGCGCTCCTGAAAAAAGAAGTTTGCGAGCGCCGTTGCAGTGGAGATTCCTTCGAGCCTGGCGGTACCTGGGAGGTATCCGTCGCAACGCTCCTCGAAGGAACGCGGATATTACCGCAGCGCAGCAGTTGCTGTCATCCCGCCATTGCGTCAGCGACCCGGGCCGAATATGCCGGTCTGGAAAAACAAAACCCGGCGCGAGGCCGGGTTTTGCGTGCGCTTCCCCGGATTTCGCCGGGGAAATCGCTCAAACGGGCGAGGCGGATCAGCCCTTGATGCCCGCATCCGCGGCAAGTGCGGCCGCCTTGTCGGTGTTCTCCCAGGTGAATTCCGGCTCGTCGCGGCCGAAGTGGCCGTAGGAGGCGGTCTTCTCGTAGATCGGGCGCAGCAGGTTGAGCATCTGGATGATGCCCTTCGGGCGCAGATCGAAGTGCTTTTGCACCAGCTCGGAGATCTTCTCGTCGGAGATCTTGCCGGTGCCGAAGGTGGTGATCATCACCGAGGTCGGCTTGGCCACGCCGATCGCATAAGAAACCTGCACCTGGCATCGGGTGGCGATGCCCGAGGCGACGACGTTCTTCGCGACGTAACGCGCTGCATAGGCGGCCGAACGGTCCACTTTCGAGGGGTCCTTGCCGGAGAACGCACCGCCGCCGTGCGGGGCCGAACCGCCGTAGGTGTCGACGATGATCTTGCGGCCAGTCAGTCCGCAGTCACCCTTCGGTCCGCCGATCTCGAAGCTGCCGGTCGGGTTCACGAGGTAGTTGATCTTGCCCTTGACGAGTTCCTTCGGCAGCACCGGCTTGATGATCTGCTCGATCACCGCTTCCTCGATCTGCTTGTGGGTCATGCCCGGCTTGTGCTGGGTGGAGAGCACCACGGTTTCGATCGAGTCGACCTTGCCGTCCACGTATTTCAGCGTGACCTGCGACTTCGCGTCCGGGCGCAGCCACGGGAGGCGGCCGTCACGGCGCAGTTCCGACTGGCGCTCGACCAGGCGGTGCGAGAGATAGATCGCCATCGGCATCTTCTGCGGCGTTTCGTCGCAGGCGTATCCGAACATCAGGCCCTGGTCACCGGCGCCCTGGTCGAGGTCGAGGCCCTCGCCTTCGGTCACGCCGACGGAGATGTTCTGCGACTGCTCGCCGTAGGCGACGATGACCGTGCAGGTGCCGGTGTCGAAGCCGATCGCGGGGTCGGTGTAGCCGATGCGGCGGATCGTCTTGCGCGCCACTTCGTCGAAGTTCACGCGTGCGTCGGTGGTAATTTCACCGGCCAGCACCACGAGGTTGTCCTTGACCAGCGTCTCCGCGGCGACGCGGGAGCGGGGGTCCTGGGCTAGAATTGCATCAAGAATTGCGTCCGAAATCTGGTCAGCGACCTTGTCCGGATGGCCTTCGGATACGGATTCTGAAGTAAACAGATAGCTGCTCATTTGCAGGACTTCCTCCTGTGGTTTAAGCGTGCGATTTTAACACAGGCCCTAGCGGCTCCGACCCACAGAGTTCCCAATTCCGTATCCCATTCCGTCCCTCATTCGTCCCTCATTCTTTCGACTCACATGGCATTGCTACTGAGGCTCGCGGCCGGATGTCCCCTGCGGTTGTTGCACGCCTTGGGGGCGGCGGTGGGCTGGGTTCTGTATGGCTTGTCGCCGCGGTTTCGCAAGTACCTGAGGCTCAATCTCGCGCAGGCCGGCTTTGACGACCCGGCGACCCGGCGCACCGCAATCACGGAGACCGGTCGCGCCGCGTTCGAACTGCCTGCGATATGGCTGCGACCACAAGCGGAGGCCGCGGGGCTCGTGCGCGAGGTGGACGGATGGAGGCAGATTGAGGATGCGCTCGCCGCGGGCAAGGGCCTGATCCTGCTCACGCCGCACCTCGGCTGCTGGGAAGTCTCGGCGCAGTATTTCGCCCAGCGCCATCCGATCACTGTCATGTACAGCCCGCCGAAGGTGAGGGCGCTCGAGCCGCTGATGCGCGCTGGCCGCACCCGCGAGGGCATGAAAAGCGTGCCCGCGGATGTCTCGGGCGTGCGCTCGATGTTTCGAGCCCTTAAACGAGGTCAGGCGATCGGCATGCTGCCCGATCAGGTGCCCGGCTCGGGCGAGGGCGAATGGGTGGAGTTCTTCGGAAGGCCTGCGTACACCATGACGCTCGCTGCGCGACTTTCGCAGGCGAGCGGTGCTCGCATCCTGGTGGCGGTCGCGGAACGCCTGCCCGCGGCGCGGGGGTACCGGATCCATATCGAGGGCCTGCCCGAGCCGCACGCGGGCGAATCGGAGTTGCGGCGCATGAATCGGGCGCTCGAAATCCTCATACGCCGCACCCCGGCGCAATACCTCTGGGCCTACAACCGCTACAAGGTGCCGGCGGGCGTTGCGGCTCCCCGTGCGCAGCCTGGGGCGCTTCATGCTCGCTAGGGCGGGTATTGCCCTGCTCTGGCTGTTGCACTTTCTCCCGCTGGGGCTCTTGTCGCGCGCGGGCGAAGCATTTGGACTGATGCTGTATTTGCTCGGAACGGAACGCAGACGCGTATGCCGGCTGAATCTCGAGCGATGTTTCCCCGAATGTCCGCCCGCTGAGGTTGAGTGCAGGGTGCGCGGGCACTTCCGCGCTTTGGGCCGCAGCCTTGTCGAGCACGGCCTGCTCTGGTGGTCGACCCGGGAGCGCATCATCAAGCTGGTGCGCGTCGTAGGTAGGGAGCACCTTGATGCGCACCGCGGCAAGCCGGTCATCCTGCTTGCGCCGCACTTCGTGGGTCTCGACACCGGCTTTGCGCGACTTGCCTGCGAGTTCGACATGGCGAGCATCTATTCCAGGCAAAAGAGCGCCGCGATGGACGCGATGCTGTTGCACGGGCGAACCCGCTTCGGGAATCAGCAGTTGTTCTCCCGTCAGGACGGCGTGCGCGCGGCAATCAACGCGCTTCGCGACGCGCGACCGTTCTACTATCTGCCGGATCTGGACTACGGGCCGCGCGATGCGATCTTCGTGCCCTTCTTTGGCTTTCCCGCCGCGACTATCACCGGGCTGACGAGGATGGCGCGACTCTCCGGTGCGACAATCATTCCCTGTGTCACACGCATGTTCCCCGGAGGTGACGGTTATGAAGTGCGGCTGTATCCGGCGTGGGATGCGTTCCCCGGCGGAGCCGCGCCGGACGACGTCGAAGCGGATACGCGCCGAATGAATGCTTTTATCGAGGACCGAGTGCGCGAAATGCCCGAGCAGTATCTCTGGACCCACAAGCGATTCAAGACGCGTCCGCCCGGCGAGCAGAGATGGTACTGAACCGTTTTTCCGTCGGCGCCTGCGAATGAACTTCGAGAATCCGTCCGAAAGCGAGATCGCGGCTTTTCTGAAGACCGTGAAGGCCGTCGCCGTCGTGGGCTTCTCGCCAAGGCCGCAGCGCGCGAGCAACAACCTTTCGCGCCAGATGCAGCGTTTCGGCCTGCGTATCATTCCGGTGCGGCCGGGGATCGCCGAGGGGCTGGGCGAAAAGGCCTACCCCGACCTGCTTTCGGTGCCCGATCCGGTGGATGTGGTGGATGTGTTCCGCGCGCCGGCGCATGTGCCGGCGATCGTCGATGAATGCATTGCATGCGGATTCCGTGCGATCTGGCTGCAGGACGGTGTGATCAACGAAGAGGCCGCCGCGCGCGCGAAGGCCGCCGGAATGACGGTGATCATGGATAGGTGTCTCATGCGCGACTACACGCGGCTGATTGCACGATGAAACTCAAATTCACCAAGATGCAGGGACTGGGCAACGATTTCGTCGTCCTCGATGGCGTGCGTGCGACTGTGGACGTCACCCCCGCGCTCGCGCGCAGGCTCGCCGACCGCCACTTCGGCATCGGCTGCGACCAGATACTCATCGTCGAGCGTCCGGCAACGCCGGACGTGGATTTCCGCTACCGGATTTTCAACGCTGATGGCGGCGAAGTCTCGCAATGCGGCAACGGCGCACGCTGTTTTGCGCGTTTCGTGCGCGACAAGGGTCTCACCGCCAAGGACGAGATCCGCGTGGAGACACGCTCAGGGGTCATCGCCCCGAAGCTCGAGGCAAACGGCGAGGTCACCGTTGACATGGGGCCGCCGGTATTCGACCCCGCGCGAATCCCGTTCGCGAGCGAAAGCGCTGCTCTCGTGCAGGTGCTCGATGTCGACGGCAAGGCGCGAGACATCACTGCGCTCTCGATGGGCAACCCGCATGCGGTGCAGGTGGTGGCGGATGTCGAGCGCGCCCCGGTGCTCATCGAAGGCCCGCTGATCGAAAACCATCCGCGCTTCCCCGAACGCGTGAACGCGGGATATGCCGAGGTAGTGGATCGCCACCGGCTGAAGCTTCGCGTCTGGGAACGCGGCGCGGGCGAGACCCTCGCCTGCGGCACCGGCGCCTGCGCCGCAGCGGTTGCCTGCATACGCCGCGGCCTGGTGGAGTCGCCCGTGCGGGTGAGCACGCACGGCGGCGATTTGACGATACGCTGGGACGGCGAGGACAATCCGGTCCTGATGACCGGTCCTGCGGTTGCCGTATTTGACGGAGAGATAGAACTCGATGAATCCCGCGCTTGAACCTGATGAAGTAGCCGAGTACCTCAAGGCCAATCCTGCCTTCTTCGACCAGTATGCGGAACTTCTGTCGACGATCCAGGTGGCCAATCCCCACGGCGGACGCGCCATTGCCTTGTCCGACCGGCAGGTGCTTGCGCTGCGTGATGACAACCGCAAGCTCGCCGCCAAGCTGAAGGTGGTCATCGACTTCGGCGAAGACAACATGAACCGCAGCGACAAGCTGCAGCGGCTCGCGGTTGCGCTCATGCAGGCGCGCGACCTCGCGGCTTTCCTGTCCTCGCTCTACCTGCATCTGCGGGAGGACTTCGCGGTTCCCCATGTGGCGGTCCGCGTCTGGAAGGTGTCCGACCGCGACGACGCGGGGCGCGCCGAGGTCGAGCCGGTGAGCGATGCTCTCAAGGATTACGCCGCGGGTCTCGAACATCCGTACTGCGGCCCGAGCGGCAACGTCGAGGCGGCTTCCCTGTTCGGCGATGCGGCCTCGCATGTGCGCTCCGTCGGGCATCTCGCGCTTCGAGCCGGTGGCAGCGGCGTGGATCGTCCCTGCATCGGGTTGCTCGCGCTCGGAAGCGAAGACCTGATGCGCTTCCAGTCGGATATGGACACGCTCTACCAGGTGCGTCTGGCCGAACTCGTCAGCGCAGGTCTGGCACGCATCCTGTGAACCGCGCGCTTGGCGCGGTGCGTTCCGGCCGTCTTTTGCCGACCGGAACTCTGGCGACCGGGCGCGGGCGGTAGCGATGAAACGAATGCCCGTTACGGTGGCGCAAGCGGCTAGCCCTCCCCGGAGCGATCTGCGGGTAGCCGATTTCCTTGCCGATCTTGCGAATGCTCGACGCCTCTCCGGGCACACCTGCGTTGCCTACGCGCGCGATATCGCGCGGTTGTTCGAGGTGATCGGTGCAACGCCGCTTGAGCGCCTTCAGGCGATCGATATCCGTCGCGCGGTGGCGAAACTGCACGGCAGAGGACTCGACGGCCGGTCGATCGCGCGGATGCTGTCGGCCTGGCGAAGCTTCTATCGCTGGCTCGCGAAGCATCACGGATTCAAGCTCAATCCCTGCGAGGGTCTGCGCGCGCCGAAGAGCGCAAAGCGCCTGCCCGACGCGCTCTCGCCCGACGCGGTATCCAGTCTTCTCGAAGGCGTCGCGGAGGATGCGCAGGAACTGCGCGATAAGGCGATGTTCGAGCTGTTCTATTCGTCCGGCTTGCGTCTTGCGGAACTCGTGGGGCTGGATGCCGCGGCCGCCCGCGGAATGCGTGCCGACGCGGAAGTCACGGTGGTCGGCAAGGGCCGCAAGACGCGCTCCGTGCCGGTTGGCCGCAAGGCGCTCGATGCACTTGCCGGCTGGTTGGAAGTGCGAGCGCAACTTGCACGGCCGGACGAAGGCGCGCTTTTCGTCGGTGCGCGGGGCGAGCGTATTTCGCCCCGGGTGGTGCAGGCGCGGTTGTCGCGCTGGAGACTGAAGCAGGGTGTCGATGCGAAGGTGCATCCGCACGTGCTGCGCCACTCGTTCGCAAGCCACGTGTTGCAATCCTCGGGTGACCTTCGCGCGGTGCAGGAAATGCTCGGCCACGCGAGCATTTCGACCACGCAGGTATATACGCATCTGGATTTCCAGCACCTGGCGAAAGCCTACGACGCCGCCCACCCGCGCGCCAAGAAAAAGCCCTGACGATGAGCGGCGGCGATACGCAGACGGCGCCTGTTCCGCGCGTGAGCGAGCTCTTCTGGGCGTTCTTCCAGATCGGCGTCTCGGGATTCGGCGGCGTCCTTCCCTGGGCGCGCAGGGTGCTGGTAGAGAAGCGCCGCTGGCTGA
>CAMBSA010000054.1 GCA_945869935.1 Bordetella parapertussis
AGCCAGCGATGGCCCGTGTTGCCGCTCCCGAACTGATGTTCAATATGGTCAGCCTGCCGTTGAGGCGCCGGACGTGATCTGTCAATACGCGGGCAAACATCATCGGTCCGAGCATGTTGACGGCCATTGAGTCGCGAATGGCCTCGGCCGCGGCCATACCTACCGGGGATATAGGCTGAATGGTTCCCGCGTTGCTGATGAATACGAGTTCGTCACAGGCGAATCGTGCGAGAGCCAACTCCAGGGGTTTTGTATCGAGCACCTGCCATGAGGTGGCAAGATCCGTTTCCAGCAGACAAATGCGATCCGGACGCGCTTTCGCAAGTTCGATCTGCTCATTCGAGAACGTACGGGAAATACCTATCAGCTGCGAGTCAGATTGCGAAAGACGGCTGAAGAAAGATTTGCCCAGTCCGGAAGATACTCCGGTGATCACGATGGTCTTCATTGCCCGAATCTCGCAGACGCGGGGGCGTCGCAGGGGCGGCGGCCGGACAGTTCGCAGATCATGCCTGCGGCGGACGAGACCGGGCCAAGCAATTTCATCAGGTCAAAGCATGCGCTTGACATGGATTCCAACCTTGCGTTCGAATGCATGATTGAACGAATCTGGTTTGCAATGTCTGCTGCGCGCACTTGCCTGCTGTGGCCGCAGTTCACGATCGCGTCTGTAGTCGATACGGCCAGCACCACTTCCGACTGGTTTTCCGCGGTAATCACGACGATGGCGGGAAGTCCGAGCAGGCAACGCTCCCACATCGTGCTTCCCCCCGCGCCAAGCGACAGGTCGGCAGCAAGGCAGAGTTCCGACATTCGGTCCGTCTGGACAAGCAGGCGAACGTCGGAAAGTGCAGCGCAACGACTGGCGATTTCGCGTTGACGCGGATTGGTGCTACCAATGACGACCACGATTTCCAGTTGGGCACAGCCCGCAAGTTCTAGAGCAACCAGGGCCTTTTCTGTCTCCCCAGTCGGATCGCTGCTTCCGAAGGAGATAAGAATTCGTTTCACACCGGAGATGCGTGGCATCGCGCGCTGGCGCGCGGTGTGGAATTCCTCCCGCAGCAACGCGTTGCCCGGCCCGAGCAACAGTCTGGACGAAGGCGCTATCAATCCGTCATAGCGGCTGCCCGCGTTCAGGTAGTAGTTCTGGTCAAGAAGAACGTCGCAATCGTGCCTTCGGTTCGCGAGATCGTCTATCACCATGATTCTCGCCGCGAATTTGCGCGCCTCGCTTTCCCATTGCTCATCGATACCGTAGTGATCTATGACCATCCAATCAAGCGGGGAGATCCCCTGCAGAACAGTTGCTGTCTCCCGGACGTCGTCCCGCGATGCTGTCGGAAGGTGCTGCTCCCGCTCCTGGCGCGCCGGCAGTCGTTTCACGGCATAGCCATTTCGCTCGATCAGGCTGACCAGATCGCCTGCGTGCTCGCGACAGACGAACACTGATTCCACACCCTTCAGTTTCAATTCTTCCGCAAGCGTAAGGCAGCGAAAAACATGTCCTCCACCGATAAGCGTGGAGGCGTCAACACGAAATCCGACTCTCACGACCCGATGCCCCGGGGAACGCGCGCGAGGCATGCTCGCAATTCCAACTGGCCGGTGTCCGGGCTCCGGAATCGAACGCTGATTTGCGTGCCTTTCGCGGTTTCGACGGTTCAAATCGTTCGTCTGAAGACGGGTTTGGCCGAAGGGCCCACGAGAAGTCGGTCGCAGCTCCCTGCAGCGATCGATGCCTTGTAGACCTCGCATGACTGATCAAATGCGTGGCTGATCTCGTCCAGTTGCGGCTGCTGATGCGACCAGGTGGTGTACAAGAGGCCCTGAAAAAGAACGCCGCGCGCGATCATTTCCTGCATGAACAGAGTGCGATAGGCGTCGTCAGGCGTTCCTTGCGAATTACGACAGACGAGGGCCAGTAGGCATGGATATCCGACCACTGAGAGATATTTATCCAGGCCATGTCGCTGAATTGACGCCTGAAGGGTGTTTCTCAGTGATTCTCCGCGTGCCCAGTTGGAGGCGATCATGTCCTTCTCTTTGAACTCAGCGATCGTCGCGAGCATCGCGGCAAGACCCGTACTTTCGGCGCCGTGAGTCGTTGAAATAAGGAAAAGCTTTCTCTGTCCCTCCCTGCGTATCCCTCCGAGGTCCATGATTTCCTTCCGGCCCGTTAGGGCGCAGCATGAAAAGCCGTTCGCGATCCCCTTGCCCCAGGTGGCGAGATCGGGCTTGACGCCGAAATGGTCCTGCGCGCCCTTCAGACCCCACTTGAAGCCCGAAATCATCTCGTCGAGGATATAGACAACACCATGCTTGCGGCAGAGGTTCCCGACACGATGCAGGAATTCATCCTTCGGCGGGTCGAATTTCACCGGCTCCATGATGAGGCAGGCGATGTCATGGTCGGGCTGCTCAAAGAGCTTTTCAACGGATTCGATATCGTTATAGCTGAACGCTGCCGAAAGATTTTTCGCCTCGTTGGGAATTCCGAAATCCGCAGGGGTGGTGGCGATGAACCAGTCGTCGTAGCTGAAAAAATTGTGTTCGCGCGCGAGCGCAACCCGGGTTCTCCCGGTGAATGCCCGGGCGAGCTTCACTGCGGCGGTCGTGACTGTGGAGCCGTTCTTCGCGAACTTGACCATTTCACCGGATTTCACGGTGTCCAGGAAGACCTCGGCAGCCTCGAGTTCGAGCACAGCCGGGCGCTGAAAGTTCACGCCTTGCATGGCCGCTTCGGAGACCGCTCTTGCAACAGGGGCGTATCCGTGTCCGATCGAAACAGACGTCAGTCCCATGCTGCAATCGATAAAGGAGTTCCCGTCGGGGTCCCAAACCCTCGCTCCTTCACCGCGCACAATGGCTGCGGGCGCGTTTTGGGGAAACTGATCGTCCCCTTTGGAATACGTATGAGCCCCGCCGGGAATCAACTGGTGGATACGATTCGAAAATTCGCGGGACTTTTCAAAACGATCAATTCGGGGCTTAGTCATGGTTGGGAATCTCCCGCTGGTCGGAGAACATGGGCCACAAGGGTTCGTCCACCACAAAGGGTTGAACGAGAGCTTTCAGATCGGGCCGGGAGTCGAGGAAGCCAATGATCCGGCTGACCGGAACGCACGGCATGGCGTCAGCGCATCCTTTGGCGATTTCCCTTGCCAGGACAAGATCCTCTGGATTGTCCACGGTTACGCGCAGGTCCTGGCGGCGAAGGGCGGCGTCCGGAAGAAATACGGTGGTCTTGAACTCCCCGGGGTGATTGCGGGGGTAGTTCGAGCAGAATTCCGAGCGATCCGTGCGGCTGCCGCGCTCGTGTGCCGTCTCGAGCGCATCCAGCTTGTAGATTTCAAAATGAAGGCCTTCGGGCAGCCGGTCGCAGACCGTGATGTCGTTGCTTGCGTCTACATGATGCTTCCACATGGGCCCGATCATTTCGTAGGCGGACCAAGGGCACTCAGTGGTCATGCGGAAGACGTCCGAGGCGCGTCCGGCGCGACCGCATTGGATCAAGCGGAAAAGTACATCGTCCGGATCACCGACAATGTACGAGACGCCGTGAGCATGCGCGACGTCGATGAATGGCAGGTTCGCGAGGCCTTCGGATATCCCGAGAACTATTCCATCGATCTCTGGCTGCGCTTTCAGCGATTTGATGATCTGGTCGAGTATGGTGTCCTGCTCGTTGATCCTCTGCATCGGCTTGCCGTACAGCCGTGATCCCGTATTGCGGCAGGCGAGCGCGGCGATCAGGCGTCGGTGTTGCTTCATGGAAGGATATCCGCGGGGGTGATGGGGGCGTCGGCGGCAAGGTCCCGTGCAATCCGTCTGCCGATGACCGAGCGGGCGTCATGTAGCGCTATCTTTTCAGGTGTCCGTTTGAGGGCGATATCGGCTGCTATCAAGGCAACTCCGGATTTCAATCCGCGGGTGGTCACGACGTGCTTGCGTGTCTTTGCGCGGTAGGCGCGCTCGGATTCGTGCATGCCCAGAAATTCATCCGATTCGTCAACAGTTCCCAGAGTCATTGCACACTCGCGCAGGCTTGCCGAGAACAGTGAAAATTCATCCGGATTCAGGGCGGCCTCGTGGTCTTCGAGCTTCATCGACTTCGCCAGCGTCAGGTGTTTTTCGAAGACAGTTGCGCCCGCGCCGAGAGCCACCGCGGGAATCATGCCGCACAGCATGGACGAGGGGTCTGCATGATCCGAAAAACCCAGTAGAACGCGTGGCGTGGACGCGTAACGCCGCGACAACAGGGCAAGCCGCGAAATCTGGTTGGCGAAAGACTCGGTCGGATATCCCTGGAAGCCGTGAAGCAGAGTGATTGACTTGTTCCTCGTACCCACGAGCTCGATAGCCTGATCGATTTCGGCGAGGCTGCAACCGCCGACCGAGAGGAGTACCTCGTCGATCGGCGACCTGCCGATTGCCGC
This sequence comes from Bordetella parapertussis, assembly GCA_945869935.1. Lineage (GTDB taxonomy): Bacteria > Pseudomonadota > Gammaproteobacteria > Burkholderiales > SG8-39 > CAMBSA01. The sequence goes on from CAMBSA010000054.1 coordinate 4,440, forward strand.
AAGCAGCCCGGGATTGGACATGTCGGTGCTGTGAACCTTGATGCCCCGCGCCCCGATGGAAACCGCCAACCCAAGGCTGCGGTTGCCGAAAACATCGAGATACAGCGCTATCTTCTTTTCATCCGCAAGGCGTTTGAGATCGCTCCAAGCGGTGTCTGGCATTTCCAGCTTCCGGAACAGTGCATAGTGTTCGTAGTCCGGCGTCGCGAGTTCATCCGCATAGATGAGTTGCAGTTTTGCCGCGTCTGCTCCGGCGGCGGCAGATGCGGCGACGAGCATCGCGGCCTGCTCTGGCCGGCCTTCGTAGCCCTGCGCCAGTTCTGCGATTATGTAGGTGTTCATTTCCCTGCTTCCTGCGAAACTGCCTTTCGCCAACGTGACGGAAGGAGCAGTGATTCGTCATCGTAACCAAGATCCTCGAAGTCCAGCGTGATATCGAGCGTTGCCCTCCAGGCAGCCACGATTTCCTCGAGTTCGGGCACGCAGGTCACGCCTACGAGAGCAACGTCGATCTCGGGCAGAGACGCAAGGAACCCCAAAGCCAGTTCCAGGCGGGTCAGATCATGTGACGTCGCATACGCGTCGATCTTAGAGAATGCGTTCCTGTGAAGTTCGAATGAGGTGGGCAGTGCGTGACCGGGGGTGAGCAGCAAGCCCTGCAGGAAGACCGACCGCGCGTGAACTTCGGTCCCTTCGCGTTTGAGTTCCCCCAAGATGCCGTCACTCAGAAAACGACGGTCGAGAACATTGACGGGAACCTGAACGAGGTCGGGAGGAAGTATCCGGGAGGCCGCCCGGAGTTCCTCGGGCGTGTAACAGGAAATGCCGATTCGTTCGACCAGCCCCGCGTCCTTGAGACCGAGCAGCATGTCTGCCAGCAAGCCTCCCCCCGGTCGCAGAATTTCATCGCCGTGATGAAGAAGAAGACCGGCGACGCGATCCAGTCTGAGACGATCAAGGGAGCGTTTGAACGCATCGCTGGTTCGGGAAACCTCATCGCGGGTGAGGCTTGGCGAACCTATCGGGAGCGTTTTCGTGATCACGCGGAAGGCATGCCCACGCCACAACGCACGTCCAAGAGCTTCCTCGGCATCGCCGTAGGCGGCAGCTGTGTCTAGAACGTGCACGCCCGAGTTTTCCGCAGTCTGCAGGATATGCAGGGCATCATCGGCGGATATCTGGCCGTTGCTGTTGGTTATTCCGTACGCGCTTCCGAACTGGGCGGTTCCAAGGCCGAGCTGCATGTGGTTCAGTGAAGTGCGGACCGGATAGTGTCTATGACCTGATCCTGCTGGACGTCGGTCAATGCAAAGAACAGCGGGATACTTAGCGCCTCGGAGTAGTAGGACAATGCATTGGGAAAGTCCTCCGGGCGATGCCCTAGTTTCTGATAATACGGATGCAAGGGGACGGGAATGTAGTGAACCTGGCTGATAACCCCCTTGTCATACAGGCGCTGCATATACGAATTTCGTGACACACATCCCCGCCCGAAGGGCGCACGGATCACGTACAGGTGGTGTCCGCTCATGTCGCGGCCGCTGCGCTGTCCAGGGCGGATATCGGCTGAATCAGCAAAGGCGGCGTCATAGCGAATCACGAGTTCGCGGCGTCGTTCGATGAACCGGTCGAGCTTCTTGAGTTGCGATACCCCGAGTGCCGCCTGAATTTCCGTCATCCGATAGTTGAACCCGAGTTCCTGCATTTCGTAGTACCAGCGATTCTGGATGCCGTCGGTGTACGCGTGCTCCGCAAGCAGCAACGGGTCGTGTGCCTTGTTGATCCCGTGGCTGCGCAGGCGAAGAAGGTCACGGTAAAGATTTTCGTCATTGGTTGTGACCATGCCGCCTTCGCCGGTCGTGATCGATTTGACCGGATGAAACGAGAGAACCGTCATGTCCGACATCGAGCAACTTCCCACTCGGGTTCCGTTCGAAAACGAGCCTCCCAGGGCGTGGGACGCGTCCTCGATCACGACCGCGCCATAGGCGTCCGCTATTCTTCGGATGGCGCTCATATCGCATGCCAGCCCTGCGAAATGCACCGGCACAATAGCCCGGACCCGGTCGGCTGCCTTGCACCGACGATCCAGGTCTGCCGGATCCATATTCAAGGTGTCCGGGTCGATGTCGACAAATTGTGGGGAAGCCCCCACGTACTTCGCGCAATTTGCACTGGCGACAAACGTGATTGCGCTGGTGAACAGCGTATCGCCGGTCGTGAGTTTTGCAGCGGCGCAGGCAAGGTGAAGTGCTGCCGTCCCGCTTGTCACTGCAACGGCATATTTTGCACCGACGTATTGTGCGACCGAACGTTCAAAGATCTCGATCACGGCGCCTTGCGTGAGCGTGCCCTCGCGCATTTGACGTACGATCGCTTGAATGTCCTCTTCGTCGAGATAGTGCTGACCGTAAGGAATCATGTGCTTTGAGGGGGCGGAGGAGGTATTCATGCGTCCTTTGCAGGAAGCCTGCAGAGCGCACAAGTATTTGCAATGATTGTCTCATATCGGTCGGCGTCCAGCGCTTATCCGCTCGCGGACTCCATTTGTTCGCCGAGGCAATTCAGGCGGGTGCCGGCACTGCGGATCTATTTTCGATTCTGGTTCAGTTCCAACATTTTCGCGTACTTGTTGAAGCTGTTCATACAGCCAATGGCAATATGAACGAGACCGGGAACGCCGTCGAGAAATCCGAGCCGTATGAAGTAGAACTTGAGAAACCGGGCAATCGGAGAAAAGAGCATTCGCGCTGCGCTGCTCTTGCGCCCGGTGGCGTGCATGCGCTCAGCTTGCAGGCTTGTGTACTGATTTTGCTTGTCGAGATAGCGGGAGAGAGATTCGGCGGATTCGTGCATCAGGTCTCCGCCATGGATCCGCTGTGGAGGGGTCGAGCAAATCACTTTCTCGTGGACGGAATCGTCACTCCATCGAGCCCGCCTCCGATCGAAAAGTCGCACGCTCCAGTCCGGGTATCCCTCGCCGTGCCTCAGCCACCGCCCGAGGAACCGGTTGCAACGCGGAATGGCGTAGGCATGGGCGCGTTCCAGCGGAAGCTCGTGCAGTATCCTGTCCTTGAGTTGCGGACTGACCCGTTCATCGGCATCCAGGCACAAGACCCAGTCGTGAGTGGCCGATTCGACCGCAAATTGCTTCTGCGGACCGTAGCCGGCCCACTCCCTTTCGATGATCCGGGCGCCGTGACGTTTCGCGATTTCCAGCGTTTCATCCGTGCTGCCCGAGTCCACGACAACGATCTCGTCGGCAAAGGACGCGCTCGCGAGGCACGCATCGATCTGCGTCGCCGCATTCTTGGTGATAAGGACCACGGAAAGGGGCATGAGCGTTTTATAATCAGTACTTTGCAAACCGATTCTAACAGGCTGCGTCGAGCGGCCTGATCCGAGCGCCGGCTTTGAACCTCGTCTCTCCGCGAGGCACTGGCGTACCGTCCACCGTTGCAGGCGTCGGGCACGCATTGAAACGCATACTTCTCGTCAAGACGTCTTCGCTCGGCGATGTCGTCCACAATTTCCCTGTGGCGAGCGATATTCGGCGTCAATTCCCGAATGCCGTGATCGATTGGGTAGTCGAGGAGGCGTTTGTACCGCTGGTCCGGATGCATCCAGCGATCCGACGGGTTCTGCCGGTGGCATTACGTCGCTGGAGAAAAGTGCCCCTGTCACCGATTACGTGGAGGGATGTTTCCCGGAGCCGGTACGAAATCTCGATGGAGTCCTACGACGCGATTATCGACACTCAGGGACTCATTAAAAGTGCCCTGATTTCGTGCATGGCGAACGGTCCGCGCCATGGCTACGACTACTCGAGTGCGCGCGAGCCGTTCGCATCGCGTTTCTATCAGGTC
>CAMBSA010000055.1 GCA_945869935.1 Bordetella parapertussis
ACGAGTTCCGAGTCGAACACCACCAGCTTCTCACGAAACAGCAGCCTGCCATCCACCGCCTCTATCCGGTCGCGATGCTCGCCCACGCTGAACACGCGGGTAAGGTCATCGCGCATGGTCTCGAACGCGGCGTAGCGCGCTCGTGCCTCAAGCAGCCCGTCCTTCCAGCCGATGATGCGGATGTTCGATACGAGCCGTCGGATGTAGCGCGGGCCGTAGACCGCGGTCTTGCGGATCGCCTGAACGCGGTCCATCAGGTAGCCGCGGCTTTCGCAGTGCACCGTCGCGATCGGCAGGTCGTTCGCCTGGTTCTCGCGTGGCACGATCCGGTACAGACACTGCTCGGTGAAGAAGGCTGGCCAGTCCTCGTAGCGTTCGCCGTCCAGACAATCCACGTAATCGGCGTACAGCTCCTCGAGTTCCAGCCTGAGCTCGTGCTTGCCCATCGAAAGATATTCCTCGCGGGAGGTCATTGTCAGAGCCCCATCACTTTGCGGTACTGGTCGTAGAACGCGCGAATCATGCCTTCGGACGCGGAGTGGTCCTCCTCGACGCTCCAGTCGCGCCCGCCCATTTCCATGACCCCGAACGCCTCCGGGCTCTGTGCGATGCCGCGCTGCGCGAAGTCCATCATCTCGCTGTCGTCCACCGAGACGAAGCCTGCCGGCCCCATGAGGTTGGCCTGCCGCACCCGGCGCTCGATCATCGCCGCGTCGTCGGTTTCGTAGCCGAAGAAGGTCCATGCGAGTTCGAAGTGCCCCGGACCGCGGGTGACGAGCTGGCGCATCGCGAGAGTGTTCGACTGCTGCTGGATGATCAGGTTCGGCCAGAGGGTCATCAGCACGATCGTGTACTGGGGATACTCGCGCTCGGGCATCAGCATCTTCGGATCATAGAGCTTGAGGTTCTCGATCAGCGAACGCATGTCCGAATTGTCCTCGGTGCGCTTCTGCTCGCCCCGCGAGGACATGGTCACCGCGTTGCGGCCGGTGGGATCGATAAGAACGCGGTTCGGGTTGTCCGCGCGGTACAGCCCGAAGGACAGAAGGAACACGTGCAGCAGGCTCGCGTGGTACGGGTCCTTGATGTTCTCGAACATCAGCTTCCAGTTCGCGGGGGTGAGCTGGCGCGAATACCCGAGCAACTTGAGTTTCCTGCCGTCGAACACCCGGTCGAACAGGGGCAACAGGTCTGCGCCGACGTAGGTCTCGAAGGGCTCGATCTCCTGCGCGAAAGACGCAAACACCACGCCGTTCCTGCGTGCAACGCGCAGGCGGCACAACCCGTGCTGTGTCGTGTCGAAATCCTCCGGCATGCCGCCCTTGCCCTTGATCCCGCGTCGGAAGGGCACGCCGATCAGGTCACCCTGCAGGTTGTAGGTCCACTGGTGGTAGGGACACATCAGCTCCGGCGCGTTGCCGCGGTGATCCTGGCGGATCTGCACACCGCGATGCGCACAGCGGTTCTCGACAACATGAATCTCGCCCGCCTCGTCGCGCATCACCAGCACCGACTTGTCGCCGACAAAGGTACGCTTGTAGTCACCCGGATTGGGCAACTCGCATTCGAGCGCCACGTATGACCAGCTCGGTCCGTAGAAAATCCGTTCCTGCTCGCGTGCGTAGATCTCGGGATCCGAATACACCCAGTGCGGAACCCGCGAGAGGCCTCCCTCCGGCCAGCGGTGACGATCACCCATTATTCCTCCTCCTGTTTTCTGTTTTGACCCTGCGGCCCCGAATCCCCGCCAAGGTCATTGCGAGCGAAGCGAAGCAATCTTGGTCGTTGCCCGCGAGCGCATGGAGATTGCTTCGTCGCCGCGATCCTCGCAATGACAACTTACCCTGCCTTTCCGCCCCGCTTCGCGCCCTTGCCGCGCTTTTTCTGTTTTGCCACCGCGTCGCCCCAGACCTTCGCATCCAGCGGCGCGCGGCTGTAGATGTTGTTCACATGCACCAGTTGCGTCAGCATTTCGAGGAACTTCCTCTGGTCCTCCGCCGGCAGGGGCGCAAGTATGCGCTGCTCGATCTTTTCCATCATCGCGCCGACCTTGCGCAGCGCATCGCGGCCGGCGGGCGTGACGTGCAGCTTGTTGCTGCGCCGATCCTCGTCGGACCGCACGCGGGTGATCAGGCCCTTGTCGAGCAACTTCTCGATCACCTTGAGAATCGTCGTCTTGTCGAACGCGATCATCGCCGACAGACTCGCCTGGTCGATGTTCGGCACCTCGCCGATCATCTCCAGCGCGGCGAACTGCACGGTGGTGAGCCCCACCGCCTCGGTTTCCTGAAGATAGATCGCGACCGTGATCTGGTTCAGCCGCCGGATCAGGTGCCCGGCACGCGAGTAGAAGGTTTCGAGCGACATGTCCGGGTCCCGATTCAGCCAAGGATCCGGATCGTAGCCGCTCGCGATTCTTTCCGCATTGCTTCCTGACCTACTTCGGCCGGAATTCCGGCATCACTTCGGCGGAGAAGAGCTCCATCGAACGCAGCGCCTCGTCCAGCGGCAGGGTGGAGAAGTTGATCTGCAGCGACGCGTGTTCGAAACCGCCGGTCTCCTCCTGCACCCGATGGATGACATCGCGCAGTTCCTTCGGCGTTCCGATCCAGGCGGAGCCGGACTTGATCAGAGAATCCATGGTCTGTGCCTTGAGGCCGGCGATCAGCTTGTCGTAGCCGGGATAGTCCTTCGAGGACGTGCCGGTCACCCAGTCGCCCGCCGACTCGACCAGCGAGTGCAGGTAACTCTCCAGCGGCGCCTTCGCGATTTCCTTCGCGCGGGCGCTGTCGCGGTGGCAGAACATGTGGAACGCGAGCATCACCTCGCCGTTGCCCGGATGGCCGGCGGCGCGCCAGGCGTCGCGATAGATCTTGAGCAGTTCGCGGACCTTGCCCCCGCCCATCGGGATCGCCATCACCGCATGGCCACCGCGTCCTGCGAACTCGAACGACTCGGGCGTGCCGATCGCGGCAATGTAGAACTTCGGCCGCGGTTGCTGCACGGTACGCGGCAGCGAGGTGGTCTCGACGATCTTGTGAAACTTGCCATCGTGACTGACGTTTTCCTTCGTGAGCAGCAGTTCGATCTGCTCGATCCCCTCGCGAAAACGCGCCACCGACTCGTCCGGCGAGATGCCGAAGCGGCGGAATTCGTGCGGCAGGAAGGCGCGCGCAAAGCCGACATCCAGCCGGCCGCCGCTGATGGCATCGACCATGCCGATTTCACCCGCGAGCTTGAGCGGATTGTTGAAAATCGGCAGCAACGCGCCCACCACAAGACGCGCGCTTTTCGTGCGCTGCGCGGCGGCGGCAAGAAAGATCAGGGGATTCGGGCTGTAGCCGCCGTACTGGTGAAAGTAGTGCTCGACGATACGCACATGGGTGAAGCCGAGGTCGTCGGCGCGGTCGACCACCCGCAGCGACTCGGAGAAATAGCGATCGCCCGGGACCTGCTCGGGGGATACATCGGGGAAAAACTGAATGCCGAATTCCATGATGCCTCCTTTGATTGAACGCTTACTTTTTCTGTGCACCGATGGCAGTCGCCGCACCAAAATAGCTTCCGTCTAGGTAGACGAGCGGATTCACCGCGTCGATCACCTCCACCCGCTCGGCCTCGCCGATGCAGATGACGTGTGTACCGAACCGATGGCTCTCGCGAAGCACGCAAAAGGCACGCGCCTGGGCGCCTTCGAGGGAGACATAGCCCTCCTCCTCGATCCAGCTGCCGTTTCGGAAACGCTCCTCGCGCGTCGACTTCGAGCCGAACAGGCGCGACAGCGGTTCCTGTTCGCCGGTGAGGTAGTTGATGCAGAAGCGGCCGGCCGCGAGCAGCGGCGCAATCGCGGAGGATTCGGTGTTGAGCACCACCAGCATCGAGGGTGGCTCCATGCTCACCGAACTCACCGCGGTGGCGGCGACACCGTGGTTCAGCGTGTCGTGGCGCACCGTGACAAGGGCGACCGTGGATGCGACCCGGCGCATCGCCTGGCGCAGGGCATCTGCGGGCTTGCCCGCATCGGACTGGGACATGGGAATCCTCCTGATTCTGTGGAACTTGGCGGTCTCGGGCTTGCTGCCGGAAGCAGGATGCCAATGATCAGCACACCACCCTAATTCTGCCGCTGCGGAACGGACTTTTCCGAGGGGGGGAATAATTTTTTTCGGTAGCATACTCCGCAATTTCCTGAAGTCAAGCCGTGCGCGACCATGCTGCGGCGCGGCAATTCCGCGCGGGAAACAATAAGGGAACCGCTGATCAAGTCCAATTTCGAGGCTTGAAGGTTCAGCGTTCCCTCTGAGATGGGGGAGCTACGAGGGGGCGTAGCCCCCTTGTTCAGTGGCTCCTAAGGCCGCGACCTTGCTGCCGTCGCGGCCTGCCGTATCGGACATGCGCGGCGCATCGACGCCGAACGGATCGGATGCCGGTTACGACGCAGCCACCACCAGGTCCATTTCGCCGATCTTGTCCATCACGCCGTGGAGCTTGTCGCCGGCGGCGAGGCGCTGCACGCCCGCGGGTGTGCCGGTGCTGATCAGCGTGCCCGGCAGGAGCGTCAGTTGGCTGGAGAGGAAGCGGATGTGGTCGTGCAGGTTGCAGATCATGTTTCCGGTGTAGGCATTCATCACCTTTTTCCCGTTCTGCTCCACATGGAAATGCAGGTCGTGCGGATTCGGAATTTCATCCGCGGTGACGATCCAGGGGCCGAGCGCGGTGAAGGTATCGAAGCCCTTGCGGATGTTGCGGGTGTTCTGCTTGCCGATGCCCCAGGGATCGCGCTGACTGAGATCCCACAGCATCAGGTAGCCGAACACGTGGTCGAGCGCCTTTTCTTCGTTCACGTAGCGCGCCGGCTTGCCAACGATCGCGCACAGCTCGCACTCGAAATCCACATGCTTGGACACCTTGGGCAGTACCACCGTGCCGTTGGGACCGATGATCGAGCTGACAGGTTTCAGGAAGAACTCCGCCATCAGGTCGTCCTTGGGCAGATCGTCGGGCAGGAAGGACTTCACCCGCTCCTTCATCTCTTCCTGGTGGTCCTTGTAGTTGGACGCGGCGCACCAGATCGAAGGCGGATTGGAGATCGGGGGCAGCAGTTTTACCGAGGCGAGCGCCACCGGGGCGCCGGTCTTCGTCACGTCGCGGATCGAGTCCATCGCGCCCGGCCGGTTGGCGAGCGCATCGATCACCTCCAGCATCGTGTAGCCGGCACGAACGTGACCGGCCTTCACCAGAGCCTCGCCGATCGGGTACACCTTGTCGTCGACCACGGCGCCGGCACGGTTGTCGTTGTATTGGCAGATCTTCATGGAATTTTCCTGGTAGCCGAAGGTGGGTGGCGCCGGCTCGGGTCGAGGCGCCGATTCTTGCATCGCCGGCCGGCGGTATGATGTCGGCCGGAGCGAGATGAGCGCGCATTCTAGCCGCCCATGCTGCCCACCATCAAACCGGATGCAAGCGCCATGAATGCACAGGTTGAAACACCCGCCATGCACGATCTCGTTGCCGATCCAATCGCCGACATCACCTACACCGTGGCCACCGGCGAAAAACTCGTCAACGAGACCTTCGGTCCGGGCAACATCCTGCGCCAGAACACCGGCACCTACGAGCAGCGCCCGATGCGAATCCGCGACGCGCGACCGATGCGCGGCGAACTCTCGCTCGACGTGCAGGGCTTCACGCTCGTGGACCAGAAAAGCGCGATGAAGAACTTCCTCGATATCGAGGAACTCAAGCGCGTGTATTACCCGGAGATGGAGCGCTTCGTGCAGGCAATGTCGGGGGCCACGCGCGTGGTGCTCTTCGATCACACCCTGCGTTCGGGCGACGAGGCGGAACGGAACGAAAAGCTCCTGCGCGAGCCGATCCTTGCCGCGCACAACGACTACACCGAATGGTCCGGGCCGAACCGGGTGCGCGAACTGCTGCCCGACGAAGCCGACGAGCTGCTCAAGCGGCGCTTCGCGATCATCCAGGTCTGGCGGGCGATCGACAATCCGATCGTGCGCAATCCGCTGTCGATTGCGGACGCCCGCAGCATCGACATGAAGGACCTGATCATCGCCGAGCGGCGCTTTCCGCACCGGATCGGCCAGACCTACCGCGCCGCATACAACGCTGCGCACCAGTGGTACTGGTTCCCGCGCATGACCCGGGACGAGGCGCTGGTGTTCAAGGTCTACGACTCGGACGCCGGCGGCCGCGCGCGCTTCGTGCCGCACACCTCGTTCGAAGATCCGGCCACGCCCGCCGATGCACCGCCGCGGCACAGCATCGAGATTCGCACCATCGCGTTCTTCTAGCGCGACACTGAAGCGACGCCCAGGCTCGAGCCGGGCGCACCCGAAGCCCCTCTATTCGATGCTGATGCCCGCCCGCCGCGCGATCTGTCCGTAACGCTCGGCGTCGGCACGGATCAGTTTCTGCATCTCCGCCGACGACAGCACGAACATGTCGAAGCCCGCCTGTTCCAGGCGCTTGCGCAATTCCGGGTTCTGCGCGACCCGCCGGATGTCTGAATCGATGCGTGCGACGATGCCCACGGGGGTACCCGGCGAGGCCATGAAACCGTAGTAGTTGTCGAGCGCGAAATCCTTGAGTTCCTCGATGCCGGATTCGCGCATCGTCGGAACGTCGGGTACCGACGCGGAACGGCCAGTCGACAACAGGGCGAGCGCGCGCAGCCGGCCGTCCTTCACGAAAGGAAGCGCGGTCGCCGCATTGGTTGCGATCACCTTCACATGACCCGCCGCGGCATCCGCCGACAGCGGCCCGCAGCCCCGGTGCGGCACATGCACCGCATCGATGCCAAGCGCCCGCTTGTACATCTCCATCGCGAAGTGATGCGGGCTCGCCACGTTGCAGGAGCCGTAATCGAGCTTGCCCGGCGACGCCTTGAACAGTGCAGTGAGTTCCTTCATGTTGCGCGCGGCCACGCTCGGGTGCACCGCGATCATCATCGGCGACGCGGTGACGATGCCCAAGGAGGGAAATTCGGTGGTGATGTCGAACGAGAGCTTGCGAAACAGCACGTGATTGATCAGGTGCGTGTTGCTCATCAGCAGCAGGGTGTACCCGTCGGGCACCGAGCGATGCACCGACTCCACGCCGATCGACCCGCCCGCCCCGGTCCGGTTCTCGATCACCACCGGCTGCTTCCATGCCTCGGCGAGTTTCTCGCCGAACACTCGCGCGGTGATGTCTGCGGAGCCGCCCGGCGGGAAGGTCACCACGACCTTCACCGCGCGCGCGGGCCACTCGACGGCGGGCTGGGCAAGGGCCGGTGCTGCGGTAAAAAACAGGGCCGCGGGGAGCAGGCAGGAAAGAAAACGACGCGATGTCATGGCGACTCCTTTGAATTGAATGCATTGTTGCGCGCAACCCCCCCGACGGCCGATTGCACGGAGGCGGGCATGGACACGGTGGCGCCGACGCCGCGGCGTTCCGCCTCCTGCAGCGCATGCGCGGCGAAGGCCACGTCCCCGAGCGCCATGCCCTGCATCAGCAGCAGCACGCGCTCGCGCTCGTGCCGGCGACCGGGCCGGGTTCCGGCGAGCACCTCGCCCGCCAGCGCATCGACACGCGCGGCGAAGCTCTCGCGCGTGAAATGTCCCTGTGCAATCCACGCCCCGCCGTCACCCGCTTCCGAGGCGAAGTCGGCGTCATCCACGATCAGCCGGTCACATTCCGCGACGACGCGAAAATCGACTTCATTGTCGTTGCCGAGCGAACAAAGCAAGGTCCCCGGTGCCAGATCGCCCGGCAACACGAGGGGTGCGCGCGACGAGGTCACGGTGATCACCACGGTCGCGTAATCGAACATCCGCTCGCGGCTGGATTCGGCGCGCACCCGAATGCCAAGGCGCGCTGCGTGGCGTCCGGCGAACTCTGCGGTGCGTCGCGGGTCGCGCGCGAAAACCCGCATCCCCGCGAGGTCGAGAACACGCGGCAGCATCGGCATAAGTTCATCCGCGATGGCGCCCGACCCGAACAGCGCCACCTGCGCAGGCCCGCGATTCGCAAGATGCCCGATCATCACCGCCGCGAACGCGGCGGTACGCAGGCGACTGAGCCAGAGTTCGGAGACAAGCCCGATGAGCGTGTTGTCGGCATGGTTGAACACCGCGCACAAATGCGTCGCGTCGGCGTGTGCGCTTGCACGGGCGATCAGCCGGATTCCGGTCACGCCGGGGGATGCGATGCTCGCCGCCTTGAACTTGAACACGGTCCCGCCCTG